>NZ_JANSIY010000024.1:0-16801 GCF_047462295.1 Synechococcus sp. H60.3
TTAAACTGCTCATCTCGCCCAGGATCTGGTAGACGCGGTCAAAGCTTTGGCGGGTGCGCTCTTCTTGATCTGGCTGGCGCACCTGCACCAGGTACAGGCTCATCTTGATGGTTTGCAACCGGTTTTTGCCCAGATCCTCCAGCATTTCCCGAATTTGCCCGATCGCCTCCTGCCGCACCCGGCGTTGCCGCCGCCGCAACAGCCAGAACAGGATGCCGTGGATAACTCCCACCACGGTGGCGCTGATCGCCGTTGCCGTCGCCACGGAAAGAGCGCTGCGGCTGGCCACCCAGCCGCTGAGTAGGATTACGCCTATCCCCACCGCCGTCAGGATCAGCTCGATGTTGTTGAGAAACCACCTTCTTGCTGGCTTCCAGATGGCGGATTGGCTCCGACTAGAATTGAACATGGCTGTTCTTCCCACCTCCCACCTGCCTATTCTGCTGCGGCCAACCCACCGCCGGATTCTGGGGATCGGACTTACCGGCGCAGTCGCCATCCTCCGCGGCCCAGTTGACGCTTCAGACGCCGCCGCGGTTTCCGCCGGCGGATCCCCAAGGGCTGCTGAGAGCGGGATCCAGCTTCAAACCGCTCAGCCCTAGGCTCCCGCACCCCTTGGCTGAGATCCTGGTTGTGTTGCCGCAACTCCTCGAGCTGCCTGAGGCGAGTTTCCAGCTCTTGGCGTAGCTCGGCATTCTCTTTTTCTAGATGTTGCAAACGCTTCAGCAGCTCTGAGGACGCCGTCCCGCTACTGCAATCGGAAACCGGGATGGGATGGGGTGCAGTCACCACCGAAGTGTGGACATTTTTGCTGTCTCGCAGGGCTTGGGCAGCCCGTCGCACCAGGGCCACCCCCTTGGGATCGTCCTTATCTGTGAGGGTGGCCGCCCCAAATTGAAGCTGCACCGGCAGCGCTCGCCCATTCACCACAAAGGGATCCTGGATCAACCGCTGGCAGCAGCGCTCGGCGGCAATCTGGGCAGCAGCCAGAGTGCTCCCCGGCAGCACCACAATAAACTGCCCCTCGTCGTAGCAAAAGAGGTCATCCCCCTCTCGCAAGTTGTGGGCCAAGCGATCCGTAAACAGCTTGAGAAGAGCAGCCCGACCGCCGGCCTCTAGGCCTTGCCCCAGAGCACTGAGGTTGGCCAAGCGCAGCACAAACAAACTGAGGGGATCTGATTGGGCACGGGCTTGGGCCACCCGCAACGGCAAGCGAGTAACCAAATCCTGCCGATTGCCCAAAGCAACCGAGCCAGAAGGAGATGAGACTTGTTTTTGTCCAGTCTGGAGCAGATATTGCTGGCGGCGGCTCTCCACAATGCGCAGCCCTGCCCGCACCCGCGTCAGCAGCTCTGCCGCCTGAAAGGGCTTGGAGAGGAACTCATCGGCTCCGGCTTCTAACGCCCGCTCCATGCTGTCGTTGCCCTCGCGGGCAGTCATGAGGATGTAGTACACCCAAGCATATTCGGGTGATTGCCGTAGCTGCCGGCATAGATCCAGGCCATTTAGATTGGGCATGACCCAGTCGGCGATGATGAGATCTGGGATCCGGCGGCGGATTTGCTCCAGGGCAGACAAGCCATCCAAAGCATAAGAAATACTACAGCCCTGCTTACCCAAAAAGTTAGACAACATCTCTGCCACCATGTAACTGTCATCCACGATCAGCACATGGGCCCGCAAGCTGCTGGCTCCGCCTTTGCTAGCGCCCAAGCCCGCCTGAGGGCCTTCAGACGTACCAGTGGCAGCAGCGTTCTCCAAATTGGGATCCACGGGTAAGCCAAAGCCAGATGACAAGGAAATCCGGGAAAGCAAACTTTCCCGTGTTTTCCATCGTTATTCTAGACGTAATTCTAGACGTAGGGATTGGCAGCCACTACCTAACTTTGCCGGGTTATTTTTTTGAGATTTTTGAAGTTTCGCAGTCATTCTAAACGCGAGGAAGATGCTTCTGGGCGTTCCCCGCTACTGCTCCTCACGCCCCCAGGGGGAATCCTCCTCTGCCCCAGGGAGAGGGAAGGCAGGGTTCGCCGTGACTTCATGGCCACCCCAGGAACCTAGAAACGAATCTCAAGCGTGACTTGGGCGCGCACGGCTTGTTGTCCTCCTTCCACCGGTGTGGAGGCTGCCTGTAGGCGAGCATACTCCGCTCCACCCATGCCTGCTAGAGGAACTGGCGGCGCGATGGAGCCCTCGCTGTGAATTTGGATGCCCTCCACAGAACGGATGCTCAGGTTCAAGGCCTTCAACACATCGCTGGCTTGACGTTGGGCATCTTCCACGGCCTGGGTCAGGGCACGGCTGCGCGCCTGCAGCAAGGTGGCCTCATCCGCTCGGAAGCTGACCGATTCCACCTGGGTGGCTCCGGCGGCCACGGCTTCATCCAGCACCTGTCCGGCTCGGGCTATGGGTACTTCAAATTGCAGGCTGTTTTGCCCCTGTACCCCGGTCAGGCGGGGTGGGCTCTGCTGGTAGTCGTATTGGGGATAGAGAGAAATGCCGGTGGTCTGCAGGGCGCTCACCTGCAGCTCTTTGAGGCGGTTCACCAGCCGCTCCGAGCGCTCGGCCACCTGCTGCTGTACCGCTTGGGCTGTCTCCCCTTGGAGCACCACCCCCAGCCGGATTACCGCAATGGAGGTTTCCACCGCAACAGATCCCTGGCCGGTTACCGTCAAGGTTCGGGATCCCTCACCGGGACTGGCCATTGCCCCGCCTCCAGCGATTGCGTTCCAACCCAACAGTGCCAGCGCCAGTACCACGCCCAGCCAGGCCACCCCCTTCAGCCTTTTCCATCCCTTGAGCCTGTCCATTGCTTCCCCCTTTCAGTCGTTAACCCCAGCCTACTCCCACCGTTCCTCCACCTGATCTGACAAAAGCCCCAGCCACCAGTTCCCTAACCTCACCCAGCCGCTGCGTTCTTGCCCCCCCGGATTGCGTATCCGCACATAAAACACGCGTTGATACTTGGAAGTGCTGCCGGAAAAAGGCCCCAGCCGCCAATACCGCGCCTCCTGGCTCAGAATGGAGTAGCCATGCTTTGCCGCCCACCGCTGCAGCAGCTCCTGGCTGCGTCTTTGTTCCCAGACAAAAATTCCCAGGAACAGGGCAACGGCAACCACTGCCCCCAGCAGCGCCAATGCCAGCTCAGACATAGAGATAGACAGCAAGGCTATTGCCCATCGTATGGGAGTTGTTCCAAGGCTGGGATCCCCGGCTGCAAAAGTTAACCTTTGCCGCCTTAGCCGCTTCCAAAAGAGCGATCTCCGCTCCTGCCCACAGGACGTATGATTGAGTCAGCGTGGTCAAAACTCGATTTGTTGATTGAGTGAATTGATAAGGTCTTTTTGAGAATGGCTGCATCGAAACTGCGACAACTGCTGCACGACCTGGATGTTGAGTTGCAAAAAACCCCTGGCTTGGATGAAAAGCAGCGGCAGCACATCGCCACCATTCGCCAGGAGGTAGAGGCGGTGCTGGCCGAGCTGGGATCCCCAACCGAGAGCTCACGAAACCAAGGGCGGAAAGCTCGCATTGGGGAAGCGCTGGCCCTGTTTGAAACCTCCCACCCCAACCTCACCCTGATCCTGGAGCAAGTGATCGACACATTGGCAGGGATGGGTCTGTAGTTCCCCCAGTGGGTATCCGAGGGTTTCAGAATGAACAGCCAAGACCGCTTAGATCGAGCAGAACAACTCCTAGCTCAGGCAGCCGAGCAGATTGCAGCCAACAGCCGCGAGATCCAAGAGCTACGCCAGGCCATCCGAGAAAGCCACGCCGAGCTGAGCGAGCAAAACGCTGCTCGCAGTCGGGAAATCGAGCAGTTGCGCCAGGCCATCCGAGAAAGCCACGAGCAAAATATGGCCCAGGCGCAAGGTTTGAGAGACTTACAGGAAGTTGTCCGCGAGACCCGCTCAGATTTAGCACACTTGGCTGAATGGGCTGAGGAAGTAACTCAAGCTCTCATCACTCTTACTGCATTGCAACAAGAGCACGAACGCGCCATCCAGGCCATCAACCAGCGTCAGATCGAGAATGACCAGAGGTTTAACGTTCTCCTCGAAGAAGTGCGCTATCTTATTCGCAGACAAGGGTTAGATGGAAGTTCCTCTCCCCCTTCTACTTGAGGAGGGGGGATTCTTTCTGAGCAAATCTAGTCCTCATCCACTTCCCACTCCAACAAGTGGGCGTAGGGAGCCACCAGCTCCGGAGAGTAAAAAGCAATAGCCTGCAGCGTGTGCCAATCTTCCAGGCAGTCGAAGACGTTAGGGTACTCGTTGCGCTCCAGCCGCTCTGCAATGGCCGCCACATCGGCTGCAGTGAATTGGCGGGGATCCCTGCCCTTGGGGAGGGCCTCTACTTTGGATCGGGCAGACATAGGTAGCCTGAACACGCTACAAGCCGATCTTAGCCTCTCGGCCCGACGCCCCCTGGCCGAAAACGCGAATTTGTAGAGGTTCTACACAATGCAGGCTGGGCATCTGCCTTGCCTAGCGGAGGAGTTCAGAGTCCAAAACAGGCTCTGTCTGAGTCACGCGGTAATAGCCAGCCTGGGTGCGAACCGAAGCTTGATAAGGGCTGGGCAAATCCAGCGAGCGCAAGGGGGGGATGTTGGTGCGCTGGTTCAGCAAAGTGGTGAAGAAGGCAGTGGTTCGCCGGGCCTGGGAGCGCACCACTTCCTCAGGGAAAATGACTGGGTCGGCCTCCTTGCCCGTATCCAGCAAGATTTGATCTAGGGCTTCCCCCACCGGATAGGAGGGATAGGTGATTTGGGCAAAAGCCGATCCAACCGGGATCCCGCCGGCTAGACAGCCCAGAACAATTGCCAGGGTTAGACGCATGTGCTGTAGTTCCTCCTACGCTACAGTGGTTTGTTCCTCAACACCGGAGAAAGCAGAATCTGGGCGTTGCCCACCAACCTTGACCCCCAAGGAGCCTACCTCTTGACCGGCAGCTAAGGCGGATTCTACCCGAAAGACCTCGGTTGGCAACGGTTGCAGCCCCCAACATGACAAGGGATCCCCTTGCCGACTAGGATCAAGATGCTCTGCTTGGGATCCATAAGCCTGTGAGTGTTCGCGTTCGCCTTGCCCCCAGCCCAACCGGAAATTTGCACATTGGCACCGCCCGGACGGCAGTGTTTAACTGGCTCTATGCTCGCCGCCACGGTGGCCAGTTCATTTTGCGCATTGAAGACACCGACCGCGAGCGCTCTTCCCCCCGCTACACCCGCAACATCTTGGCAGGGCTAGCCTGGCTGGGACTGGATTGGGATGAGGGGCCCATCTACCAATCCAACCGCATTGCGCGCTACCAAGCGGTGGTGCAGCAGCTTTTGGACCAGGGGCTGGCCTACCGCTGCTATGTCAGCGAGGCGGAGCTGGAAGCAATGCGCGCCGCCCAGAAGGCCGCCGGCAAAGCCCCCCGCTACGACAACCGCCACCGTTTTCTCACCGAGGAACAGCGACGGGCCTACGAGGCCGAGGGGCGGCAGCCGGTGATCCGCTTCAAGATCGAGGAGCCGATGGAGGTGTCGTGGGTGGATCTCATCCGCGGCCCCATCACCTGGAACACCCAAGATTTGGGGGGGGACATGGTGATCGCCCGGGCGGATGGCTACCCTCTCTACAACTTGGCAGTGGTGGTCGACGACATCGACATGGGCATCACCCACGTCATCCGTGGCGAAGACCACATCGGCAACACCCCCAAGCAGATCTTGCTCTACCGCGCCCTGGGCCACGAGCCGCCGCAATTTGCCCATTCTCCCCTGATCCTGAATCCAGAAGGGAAGAAGCTCTCCAAGCGGGATGGGGCAACCTCGGTAACCGAGTTTCAGCAGATGGGCTTCTTGCCGGAAGCCCTCAACAATTACCTGGCTTTGTTGAGTTGGTTCCCCCCCGATGGGGAAGAGATTTTCTCGTTGGAAAAGGCAGCTACGATGTTTGACTTCGACCGGGTCAACCGGGCTGCCGCTCGTTTTGATTGGGACAAGCTCAACTGGATCAACAGCCAGTACATCAAGCAGCTCTCCCCGGCAGAATTGGTGGAGCGACTTACCCCCTTTTGGCAGGCGGCGGGGTTTGACCTGGGAGCGGTGCCGGATCCCACTTGGCTGGAAGATGTGGCCCGCCTAATCGCCGAGGGCATCGACCGCCTGACGGAGGCTCCTCCCCTCAGCCGTTTTTTGTTTCAAGAGCCCCTTAGCTACTCGTTGCCAGCTCTGGAACAGTTGCGCCTGCCGGGGGTGGCAGAAGCGATGGCTGCCATGGCTGCCACGTTGGCTGCTGCTGAGCTGCCCCAGCCAGTTTCTGCGGACAGCTTAAAACTGCTGGTGGAAGAGGTGGCCAAAAGCCAGGGGATGAAAAAGGGCCTGCTGCTAAAGAGCTTGCGGGCCGCCCTGACAGGGGAGCTGCAGGGGCCGGATTTGATGGCCTCTTTTGCGCTGCTGCAGCGGCGGGGTTGGGCTTTGGGGCGGCTGGAGGCGGTGCAGCGATTGGTTGCCTGACCTCAGGCTGTTGGAGTCTACTTTTTTTCTATTGCTTGCTGCTATGCCTTTGCAGGCTTTTGACACTCCCCCGACTTTAGTCGGGGAACTCTTGCGCAGTCCACAGACAGACTCGCAAAGGCGCTGTCGAGACGCCCCTAGACGGCTCCTTGGAACCCAGTCTCAAGGTTCCGCTTACTTGTTGACTGACAGCACTGTCCGGGTCTTTCACCGGGGTGGGTGCTTGCTTAGGATAGAGCTATAACATTGGCGAGCGACTCAAGTTGCTCAAGGGCTACGTCCCGCTAACGCGAACGGGCTTTTCCGCACCGTACTCCTCGTGCTAGCGGCGCGGAGCGCTGAGTACGGGGCTACCAAGCTACCCTGCTGTGTCGATCCGGATTCGACTTTGTTGATCCAGCTTCAGGCTGCCAACCAAATTGTTCAGGAACTGGTGCTGCTCTCTTCGCAAGAGTCTTCAGAAGCAGTAGAGCCGGAGGTGTGGGAGCAGGGCCTGCTCAAGTTGGCTCAAACCCTAGTGCAGCAGATGGTGAGCCGCCTGGGCGTGGCCTCCGCTCGCCTCTGGTTTTTCGACCTGCAAGAGGGTTGCTTTCGATCGGTGGCCCATGCTGGCCTGCTCAGCCCTGCTCACGCCCAAATTGAGCGAATCTACCCGGATGACAGCCCTATGGGGCGTGTGGTTCAGCAAGGATTGCCCCTCTTGAGCAACAACCCGGATCAAGAGGTCTGGATGCCTGCCCCGGAATGGGTGAAGGCCAATGGCCTGCGGGGCTTTGTCGCCTACCCGATTAACCGGGGGGAGGAGCGGCTGGGCGCTTTGGCTCTGCTGAGCTGGACACCCTTGGAGGCCAGCTTTATAGAAGTAGTGAAGTTTCTTTGTTCCTATACGGCCAGCGCCATTATCAACGCCAAGCTGCTGGAGCGCAGCCGCCGACAGGCGGTGCGGGAGGCGTTGCTCAACCGCATCACCAGCACCGTTCACCGCTTTCTGCAGTGGGATCAAATCGTCAGCACTGCGCTTGGGGAGCTGCAGCACGCTTTTCTATCGAAAGGGGTGAAGGGGCTGAGCCGCTGCTGTTTTTACAGTATCAACCCGGCTCAGGAGACGGTTCAGGTTACCCACGAGGCCCTAAGCCCTGGGCTGGCCCCGTCACTGGGGCAGGTTTACCGAACCCAAGATTTTGGCTCGCTGTGCGAGCGGTTACAGGAGGGACAGGTGGTGCAAATAGCCCTGCCTTTGCTGCCGGATCAGGAACATCTGTTGCCGCCGCAAGGGCTGGCCGCTTTCCATGCGCTACAGGCTCGCTCGGCGGTGCTGATCCCGTTGCAATCGGTGGGCTCAGCGGGAGCAGGGCTGGGGGAGGCCGGCGGCAGGGATCCGCAGACGGGCCGATCCGACCTGGCTGCTGCGCCAGGGGGGATGATCGGGCTGCTGGGGGTATACCTAACTACACCGCACCCCTGGCAGCCGGAGGAGATTGACCTGTTGCGCTCGGTGGCCTACCAACTGGCGATTGCCCTAACTCGTTCCAGCCTGTTTGAGCGGGCCCATCGGCAGGCGGAACGGCTGGCGCTGTTGCACTCGATCACAGCGGCAATTCGCTCCAGCCTGGAGCCCACCACTCTCTTCCACGCGATTACCCAGCAGATTGGTGCAGCTTTTCAGGCGGATGTGTGTATCTTGGCCCTTTGGCAGCCGGAACAGGAGCTGCTGCATCCTGTGGGCATCTATGCACCGGAGCTCACCCCTGCCGTGCGCGTAAGCGGGACGGAGCCCCTGCTGGATGCCCCGCTGACGGGATCCCTCCAGCAGCCCTGGGCGGAGCCGGGGATCCCGCTGGAATTGTCGGAAACGGTTCAGGCCAAGTTGCGCTTGGCAGCCAGCCTGTTGACCACCTTGAAGGAGCCGGTGGTGGTGCCGGAGCCGCAGAACCTCCAGTCTTGGGACAACCTGAAGCCGCAGCGGCAGGGAAGCGGGTTGTTGTGGGTGCCTTTGTTTGCCTCTGACCATCCGCAGCGACAACAGGAAGTGTTGGGGGGGATTGCTCTGCTGCGCTACCCTCGCGGCGGATCCCTGGCTCCTTCCCCCTGGCAGCCGGAGGATCTGGAGTTGGCGGAAGCCGTGGCTGAGCAGGCAGGGATCGCCCTCAAACAAGCGCAACTTTACGAGCAAACCCGCATCTCGGCCCAGCGGGAAAGCCTGTTGCGCCAGGTTGCCCAGCGCCTCAGCGGCACCTATGATCCCCACCAAGTGGTAGAGATTGCTCTGGAGGGCATGGCGGAAGCTTTGCAGGTCGATCACTGTACTTTGGTGGCGCCGCGGAGCGGCTATGGGCCGAGCGCTCAACAGCTTGCAGCCGCTCCACCCTCAGAACCCCTCGCCATTCTTCAGGAATACCGCCGTCAGCCGGGGATCCCCTGCCAGGTGGGGCAGACGTTGCCCCCTGAGCTGAGCCAGCTCATCGGGGTAAATTGCTACACCCATCTGGACACGCTGCTGATCCCCGATGTTCAAACCTTTCCGCTGCCTCCTCCCACCCGCCAGACGCTGTTGCAGAAGGGTATCCGCTCCCTACTGTGTGTACCCCTAGTTACCGATGCCAACCAGATCGCGGGTGTGCTCTGCGCCTCCATTCCGCCCCTGGCGACGGTAGGCCGGAAGCCTCCCGCTGCCGATACTGCCCCCGAAGCCGCCGGATTTTCCCCTGCAGATAGGGACTTGGTGGAAGCGCTGGCGGACATTGCGGCAGTGGCGCTACAGCGGGCCTCCTTCTACGAGCAGGTTCGCCGTCAAGAGGCAACGGCAGCAGCCTTGCAAGGACTGACCGAGGGGCGAGAGGCGGAAAGTCGTCGCCTGGCCGCCGATCTGCACGATCAGACCCTGGCGGATCTGGGAGCTCTGTCTCGTCAGATTCAGGAGCTCGCCAGCAATCCGACCCTCAGCCCTGCCGGTCAGGCTCAGCTACGCGCCATGAGCGTCCAACTGCAGGAGACCATGGCTGAGTTGCGGGGGATCGTCGAGGATCTGCAGCCGCTGGCCATGCGGGCTTTTAACTTGGGCCCGGCTCTGCGCAGCCTTCTAGAACGGGCGGCCCAGCGTTCTCCTCACCCGCTTCTCACCCGCTTCGACAACCGCGCTGATGACCTGCTCTCCCGTCTCAGCCCCGCCTGCCAAAGCAACATCTTTCGGATCGTACAGGAGGCGCTGAACAACATCGTCAAACACGCAGGGGCACGGCGCATCGACATCACTATTCAGCCCAAGATCCAAGCCGGTAGCGGAGCAGAGGAGCCTTCTGTCAATCCCAAAGCCCCCTACACTCACCTGGAGCTGAAGATCATCGACGATGGCCGGGGCATGCCGGAGTTCAACGGTGGGGTGGATCAGGAACCTGGCCACGGCCATGGATTGCTCAACATGCGCTACCGAGCCGAGTTAATTGGGGCAACCATCACCTGGCGCAACCGCCGCTTGGGTAGCGGCACAGTGGTGGAGCTGCAGATCCCTTTGCCGCCCCCTTCTGAAGTTGGCCCCAGGGATCCCTTCACCCCCGCTGTTCGGTAGGGAGCAACCTGCCTCCCAGGGCCGGGGAACTGCAGCCGCATGCAGGTTGGAGTCCAGAAATCTAAGGGCGCCACACGCGAGATGGATGGCCTCATGCCTCGGTTCGCCGCCCAACCACGGCGTAGAAGGGATCCCCACCGGCCAAAAAGGCAAGCCAACCCAGGGGAGCAGGCCGCTGGATCACCTCGACGATCTCGAACCCCGGCACCGACTTAAAATAGCGCTTGACCAGCTCCACCCGCTCTGCTTCCGAGCTATCCCGCCAGGCCTGGATTGCCTTCTGGAAAAACATGCGGTTGGAGAAGCTGACAATGAAAAGGCCCTGGGGCCTGAGGATGCGATATACCTCGGCAAACACCTCTTCCGGCTGCTGCAGGTACTGCACTGAAACTGCGTTCAGCACCGCATCAAAAGTGCAGTCCGGCAAAGGCAGGAGCGGGTTTTGGTTGAGGTTCTGGACGAAGAAATGGTTAAGGCGGGGATTGGCTGCCAGTTCCTCAGCATTCATCCCATGCCCTTCCACATGGGCAAAGTCTATCTCCGGCGGCAGGTGGGAAACCCAACTGCTCATTAGATCGAGAATGCGGGTCTGGGGCCGCAAATGCTCACGGTACAGATCGGTGAGCTGGCCGATAAAGCCGGCATCTACGTGGGTTACAAAGCGGGGATGGCTGTAAAAGAGGGCATCGTCACTGGGATCCAACTTGGAGCGCTGCCAATCTTCAAGAACGGCCATGGCAAAAATCCTTTGCAAAGCTTAATCAAAGCTAACATTCTGGAACTCCCTCACGGGGGGGCGGGCGTGATAGCGTAGCAGGGCAACGGTGGCAATTTTCGAGGGATCTCTTGCCGTGATGTCTGCGTCTTACGCTTCCGCTACAGCTCGCTCCTCTTCTGCCGCTGGCTTTGTCCTGCGCGACTATGTAACCGAACTCCAGCTCCACATGGCTCTGCAGGCCCGCAGCCTCACCCCTCCTCTACATCTCTCGCCAGCAAAGGACAGCCCTCTAGCCCTGGTGCAGCAAGCACAGGCGGAGCTGGAGAAGTCCGTCTCCCGCCAGTGGCTTTGAGGGGCGCAGCCTGGGCAAAGTGCTCAGGCCAAACTCTTGCGCAGCACCCCCTGTACCACCAGAACCGACACCACCACAAACCCCGTCAAGAGGCTCAGGGATCCCGCCAGAGTGAGATCGCCCCAGGGGGCCTGCAGCACCACATCGG
The DNA here is from genome assembly GCF_047462295.1 of Synechococcus sp. H60.3. NCBI lineage: Bacteria > Bacillati > Cyanobacteriota > Cyanophyceae > Synechococcales > Synechococcaceae > Synechococcus > Synechococcus sp. H60.3. The sequence goes on from NZ_JANSIY010000024.1 coordinate 11,289, forward strand.
CAAAACTCCAGGTGCTGCTGCGATAGACGTGGCGGATGGGCTCGATGGCAAAGGTGAGTGGGTTGAGGCTGGCCACCCAGCGCAGCCAGGTGGGCATAAAGCTGAGGGGAGCCAAAGCGGTGCTGGAGAAAATCAGGGGTAAATTGACCAAGAAGATAAAAGCCAGCAACTGCTGGTGCCCCGGCATGGCAAAGGCCAGGCCTAAGCTCAGGGCTGTAAAGCCCAAGACCAACAGGCCCACGATCAGGGCCACCACCGCCAAGCCCCGCCCGTCCGGGATCCCGCCTCCGAGGGCATAGTCTGCCCCCACAATCACCGCCGTCTGCAGCAGCGCCAAGCTGACGATGAACAGGCTAGAGGCCAGCACGATGGAAAAGCGAGAGGTGAGGGGAGCCACCAGCAATCGGTTTAAAAATCCAAATTCCCGGTCGAAAATCACCGGCACGCCGGCATTCAAGGCCCCGCCAAAGGCCGTAAACACGATCACGCCTGCCCCCAAAAACTGGGTGTAGTTTTGTCCGGCCCCGAAAATGCCGGCAGGAGCATTCTGGAACAAGGCCCCGAACAAAATCAACCAAAGCAGCGGCTGGATGATGCCGACCAGCAGGGTTGTGGGGCGACGCTGCAGTTGGATAAACAAGCGGCGGGCAAGGGCAAAAGTCTCCTGCCAAAAGTCGGCTGTAAATAAAGGAATTGGGTTGGATGGAACTGGGGAAGCGGTAGAGGTCATACCAAAACTCCTGTAGGGTTGCGATCAATCAATGCAGTGTCCAATCGAGCAGCCAACTAGTATCTCGATATGCGCTTGCACAGGGATCACCAGGGTTTAATAGGGAGGTGATGAAGTTACTTTTTCTTTTTGCCTAAGTTGGACTCGGCAGCGGCCAGCTCCGCATCCAGGAGCGTTTGCCCGGTTGCTGCCAAATACACGTCATCCAAGCTGGGGCGAGATTGGGTGCTGCTGAAGATCTCCAGACCGTGGGCCTCGAGCTGGGCGCGGATCTGGCTGAGGGGATCCTCCCCATTGCGCCGCACCACCAAGTTGAGGGCGTTGCCCTGGGCGCTGTTGATCACCACTTTTTGGACAAAGGGCAGGGATGCCAGCAGTTCGGCCCCCCGCTGGGCCAGTTCTGGCGGCGCAAACTCCTGCAGCTTGAGGGTGATGCGCTCGCCGCCGACGCGGGCTTTTAGCTCTTCTGGGGTGCCTTCGGCAATCACCTTGCCGCGGTCGATGATGGCCACCCGGTCGGCCAACAGGTCGATCTCCTCCAGGTAATGGCTGCTGAGCACCACGGTCACACCGGTGTTTTTAAGCTGGCGCAGAAAGTCCCAGATGGCCTGCCGGCTGGGAATATCCAGGCCCACCGTGGGCTCGTCCAAAACCAACACCTGGGGCTGGTGGAGCAGTCCTGCCGCCAGATCTAGGCGTTTGCGCAAGCCGCCGGAGTAGGTGCCGATGCGTTGGTCGGCGCGGTCGGCCAGCCCCAGCAATTCCAGGACAGCAGCGATCCGCTCTTGGGCCAGAGGCCGCGGCAGGTGGTAGAGATCCGCCTGCAACTGCAACAATTCTCGCCCCGTCAGCACCTTATCCAAGGCCACCTCCTGGGCAACAAAGCCCAGCTTTTCGCGTACCGCCTTGGGATTTTCATTGACCGGGATCCCGCACACCTCGATCCGGCCTGCATCAGGGCGCAGCAGGGTGCACAGGCAGTGCAGAGTGGTGGTTTTGCCGGCGCCATTGGGGCCGAGAAGGCCATAGATCTGGCCGGGCTCTACTTGGAAGGAGACATCCGCCACCGCCACGGTGGATCCGTAGCGCTTCTGGAGTTGTTGAACCAAGACCGCAGGGGTATCTGACATGGGCATCCACCTTTCGCTCCCTCTAGGCTATCAAGCCGGCTCAGGAGAAAGGAGTAGCGATTCCCTCAATTCCTCCCTCCCTATCGCCGATCCCATGGCTCCCAACTCCATAGGGATGGTGGGATCCAGATCGAGGCTCAGGATATAGTGGTTCAGGCCATTGGGTTAGGCGCGGGCGGATCCCTGCCCATCTTGCCATTGAGTTCGGTTGGGCTAAACCGTCGCCAACGGTTGTGGAGAGGAGAGGAATGCTGAAGCCAAAGCTTGCCTGCCGGCCCCCCTTGCCAGCTTTCCCCAAAGGGGGCTCTGTCGCAACCCTTGTAACTTTGGTAACCTTTGCCCTTGGCCTGGTCGGCTGCGGCGAGGCAACAACCCCGCTTAGCCCGCTGGAAAATGCCTTTTTGCGGGCCGACGACTTTGCCATTACAGGGGGATCCCCGACAGCAGGCGCGGTGGGGCCCTACCTTCAGTTCAACCTGCGGCGGCAGCGGGACAACCAGATCTTGAATCGTCCTTTCAACGTCTATGTGGAGAATGCAGGGCTGGCAGAAGGGCAACCTCCTCTGGTCGATAACCAAAACCGCCCCCTCCTGCTGCAGCGCTCGCTGGCTTTCTTGGGCAACGGCCTGGATCTGAACAGGGATGGCCAGCCGGATCCCCCTTCCAGAGAACCTCCCAGCCTCACCAGTGGCCCCCTGCTGCCCTATGCGCCGCCCAACAACTGGCAAAGCCGCGCCGTCCTCGCCTACGTCCCTGGGCAGGCCAGTATCCCCGGACGGGGCCCCGGCGACCGCTTTGGCCTCTACTTCTCCTCCATCCTGCCCTACAGGGGGCAGCTTCGCTTCCGCGCCCGCGACGAACTGGGGAATGCTCCTGCCCGCGTCTTTGAGGTTACCTACTCCCCAGCACCCCGGCGGGCCAATGTCACTGTTACCTTGGCCAACGTTAGCGCCAGCCCCCAAGAGCCGGTGCTCATTGCCATCTGCAACCAGTTGGGAGCTGCTGCCGTGGTGGGCCTGCGGAGCGGCACCTTTACCGAGCTGGTGGACCTTTTGCCAGCCCCTGACTTGCCGGTGGATCCCAGCTTAAGCGAGCCCATCCGCTACGTGGCCGAGGCCTATCAGTTTAACCGCGAGCGAACGGTTATCCGCGTCTCCCAGAATCCTGCCGATCCCAGCCGCATGAGCGTTCCCCTTTTGGGATCCGAGGGCGCAACCGGGCGGGCAGACCTGACGATGGTGAACGCCATGGGGGATCAGCTCACCTGCTTTAACGAGCAACTCTCTGAGCTGCGAAATACATTTTCCGACTTCTTCAGATAACAGTTAAATTGCTGGTTGCGGCAAGGAGAGGTGGGGCAAGCTGGAGCATACGACCTGGTTTTCTCCAGTTGGCGAAAGTCTACGCAAGAAGCCAGCAGAAAAAAAACTCGAGGCACCTGTTCACAGTGAGCCTTTCGTGGTTTTCTTCGCTGATTCCGATGGCTTCCCCAGCAAAATCCAGCCTGACGTGGGGCTGCCCTCTTTTCCGGTTGGATGGAATTGCGATATGCTAGTTTCCCAACTCTAACAACGTGAACGATTCCCAGCCGTTTTTCCTCCTATGACCCCCCATCGCTCCCAGGTCTCGGTTCCTATCCTGCAGGAAAGCTGGCACTTTCAAGAGCGGGATGCCTGCGGCGTCGGGTTCCTGGTGGATCGCCAGGGGAGGGCCAGCCACGAGCTGCTGCAAAAAACCCTCGCTGCCCTTACCTGCATGGAGCACCGCGGCGGCTGTGGCGGCGACAACCAAAGCGGCGATGGAGCCGGCATTACCACGGCCATTCCCTGGGCGCTGCTGCAGGCAGAGAGGGAGGAGATCCGAGCTTGGGATCCCAGCCACAGCGCGGTGGGCATGGTGTTCTTGCACCCGGATCCCGCCGAGTGCCAGGCGGTGCGCCAGCTCATCGACGACTACCTGGCCACCACGGAGTGGGGACGGCCCCTCTGGCGCCGGGTGCCGGTCAATCCAGACTGCCTGGGGCCAATGGCACGGCAAACCCTGCCCTCCATCTGGCAGATGCTTCTTACCCATCCCAGGCTGGAGGGAGATGAGCTGGAGCGGCAGCTTTACCTCTTGCGGCGGCGCCTGCGGCGGCAGGTGGAAAGCCGGTTCGGCTTTTACTCCATCTATTTTGCTTCCCTCTCCTGCCGGCTCATTGTCTACAAGGGCATGGTGCAGTCGGCGGCGCTGGGCCAGTTTTACCGCGATCTGCAAAACCCCCTCTACGCCACCGCCTACGCCACCTACCACCGCCGCTTCAGCACCAACACGCTGCCCCGCTGGTCGCTGGCCCAGCCCTTTCGCTACCTCTGCCACAACGGCGAGATCAACACCTACCTGGGCAATGTCAACTGGATGGCTGCCCGCGAGCCCTCTTTGGCCCATCCCCTCTGGGGCGAGGCCATCGAGGAGCTCAAACCCGTCATCGATCCCGGCACCAGCGACTCGGCAGGCCTGGACGCGGTCTTTGAGCTCTTGGTTGCCTCCGGCTACTCCAGCCAGCAGGCAATGATGGTGCTGATCCCGGAAGCCTACCGCCACCAACCAGAGCTGCAGGATCACCCGGAAGTGGTGGACTTCTACGAGTTTTTCGCTGGCCTGCAGGAAGCATGGGATGGGCCGGCGATGGTGGTCTTCTGCGACGGCAAAACCATTGGCGCCACTCTGGATCGCAATGGCCTGCGCCCAGCCCGCTACGCCCTTAGCCGCGATGGGTTGCTGGTGGTGGCTTCGGAAGCGGGGGTGGTTCCCCTGCCGGAAGCCGAGATCCTAGAAAAGGGGCGGCTGGGGCCAGGGCAGATGCTGACGGTGGATCTGCAAAGTGGCCAGCTCTACAAAAACTGGGAGATCAAAACTCAGGTGGCGGCTCAGCACCCCTATGGAGAGTGGTTGAGGGCTTACCGCGTTCAGCTCGCTGGCCAAGACTTTGAGAGCGCCCCGCAGCTCACTGAAGAGCGACTCCTTCAGATTCAGACTGCCTGCGGCTACTCCTCGGAAGATGTGGAGATGATCATCGAGGAGATGGCGGCTACGGGCAAGGAGCCGGTTTTCAGCATGGGGGACGACGCGCCGCTGGCGGTGCTCTCCACCCAGCCCCACCCCCTTTACGACTACTTCAAGCAGCGCTTTGCCCAGGTCACCAACCCCGCCATCGATCCCCTGCGGGAAAGCTTGGTGATGTCTTTGGAGGTGTACCTGGGATCCAAAGGCAACCTGCTGGAGATCCGTCCGGAGCATGCTCGCCTGCTGCACCTACGCAGCCCGGTGCTCAACGAGGCGGAGCTAGCTGCCCTGCAGCGGACGCCTTTCTCTTGCCGGACGCTGCCCATCCTCTACCCGGTGGCCGCCGGGCCAGAAGGGCTGGCCGCTCAGGTGCGAGCCCTGTGCCAAGAGGCGGCGCAGGCAGTGCGGGAGGGGGCCGAGATCTTGATCCTTTCGGATCGCGGTCTCAGTGCTGAGCAAGCCTTGATCCCGCCCCTGCTGGCCGTCGGGGCTGTCCACCATCACCTCATCCAGGAGGGGCTGCGCCTACGCGCTTCTCTGGTGGTGGAGACCGCCCAATGCTGGAGTACCCACCACTTTGCCTGCTTGATTGGCTATGGGGCCAGCGC
>NZ_JANSIY010000024.1:16901-27424 GCF_047462295.1 Synechococcus sp. H60.3
CAAACCCAAATGGCCGCCGGCAAGCTGCCCCAGCTCTCTTTGGCCGAAGCCCAACTGAAGTACCGCACGGCCATCGAGGCGGGCTTGCTCAAGATCCTCTCCAAGATGGGCATTTCTCTGCTCTCCAGCTACCACGGGGCGCAGATCTTCGAGGCCATCGGCCTCAGCCAAGAGGTGATCGAGCTGGCCTTCCGCGGCACGGTGTCGCGGGTCGGGGGGATGACGCTGGCAGATCTGGCCCGCGAGGGCATGGCCAACCACTGCCGCGCCTTCCCCGAGCTGAGCGCGAAAAAATTGGAGAACTTTGGCTTTATCCAAGCGCGGCCCAAGGGGGAGTACCACATCAACAGCCCGGAGATGGCCAAGCTGCTGCACAAGGCCATTGCCTCAGGACAGCCCGACCACTACGAGATCTACCGGGCCCATCTGCGCCACCGCCCCCCCACAGCCCTGCGGGATCTGCTGGACTTTCGCAGCGACCGGGATCCCATTCCCTTAGAAGAGGTAGAGCCGGCCACCGAGATCTTCAAGCGCTTTGCCACAGGAGGGATGTCGCTGGGAGCCCTCAGCCGCGAGGCCCACGAGACCCTAGCCATTGCCATGAACCGCATTGGCGGCAAGTCCAACTCCGGCGAAGGTGGAGAAGATCCGGAGCGCTACATCCCCATTACCGATGTGACGCCGGAGGGCACCTCGGCGCGCTTCCCCCACCTGAAGGGCCTGCGCATGGGGGACAATGCCAGCTCAGCCGTGAAGCAGGTGGCTTCGGGCCGCTTTGGCGTGACGCCGGAGTACCTGCTTAACGCGCAGCAAATCGAGATCAAAATTGCCCAGGGAGCCAAGCCGGGCGAGGGCGGACAACTGCCGGGCAAAAAGGTCAGCCCCTACATTGCCAAGCTGCGCCGCTCTAAGCCGGGGGTGACCTTGATCTCGCCGCCACCCCACCACGACATCTACTCGATTGAGGATCTGGCCCAGTTGATCTTCGACCTGCACCAGGTCAATCCGCAGGCGCAGGTGTCGGTGAAGCTGGTGGCGGAGGTGGGCATTGGCACGGTGGCGGCAGGGGTGGCCAAAGCCAATGCCGACATCATCCAGATCTCCGGCCACGAGGGAGGCACAGGGGCTTCTCCTTTGAGCTCGATCAAACATGCGGGGGCACCCTGGGAGCTGGGCCTGGTGGAAGTGCATCACGCCCTGCTGGAGAACGGCCTGCGGCAGCGGGTGATTCTGCGCGTGGACGGCGGCATTCGCACCGGCTGGGAAGTGGTGATGGCGGCCATGCTGGGGGCGGAAGAGTTTGGCTTTGGGACAGTGGCCATGATTGCCGAGGGGTGCATCATGGCGCGGGTCTGCCACACCAACAACTGCCCGGTGGGGGTGACCAGCCAGAAAGAGGAGCTGCGCAAGCGCTTCCCCGGCACTCCTGACCAGGTAGTAACTTTCTTTACCTTTGTGGCCGAGGAGGTGCGCCAAGTCCTAGCCCAACTGGGCTACCGCTCCTTGGAGGAGGTGATTGGGCGCGTGGATCTACTCTGCCCCCGTACCGACGCGGCTCTGGAGAAAACCCAGTCCCTCAACTTGGACTATCTGTTGCGGACTCCCCCCGGCTTCGCTCCCCACCAGCGGCCCAAGTGGCTGGAGCATGAGCTGGTGCATGGCAACGGCCCGGTTCTGGACGAGGCAATCCTGGCGCGGCCCGAGGTGCAAAAGGCCATCGAGACCTGCGACACAGCTACAGTAGAGCTCCCCATCGCCAACACGGATCGCTGCGTGGGCGGACGCATTGCCGGCACCCTGGCCCGGCTGTATGGGGATACCGGCTTTGCCCGACAAGGGGGGCTGCTGGATCTGCGCTTTGTGGGCAGCGCCGGCCAGAGCTTTGGGGCCTTTACCTTGGCGGGCATGCGCCTGACTCTGACGGGGGAAGCCAACGACTACGTGGGTAAGAGCATGTGTGGCGGTGAAATTGTCATTCTGGCTCCCCCAGAAGCTCCGCGGGATCCAGCAGAAAACGTGATCCTAGGCAACACCTGTCTGTACGGGGCCACCGGCGGATCCCTGTTTGCCAACGGCCAGGCGGGAGAGCGCTTTGCCGTGCGCAACTCCGGCGCTCAGGCGGTAATTGAGGGATCCGGCGACCACTGCTGCGAATACATGACCGGCGGCGTGGTGGTGGTGCTGGGGCGGGTGGGCCGCAACCTGGGAGCGGGCATGACCGGCGGCCTAGCCTACGTATTGGATGAAGAGGGCAACTTCCCCGCCAAGGTCAACGGCGAGATCGTGCGCATCCAGCGGCTGCAAACAGCGGCGGCGGAAGCACAACTGAAGGGCCTGATCCAGGAGCACTACCGCCGCACTCATTCTCCCAAAGCTGAGCGCATCCTGCAGAACTGGGAGCGCTACCTGCCTCTCTTCTGGCAGGTGATCCCGCCTTCGGAGGAGGGGAGTGAGCTGACGGATCCCACGCGATCCCAGCCGGTGGCGCTGCCGTCGTAGGGGATCCGGGGCCTGTCGGTAACACTTCTTATCCCCTCGACGGCCAAAGAGGCTGGTAAACTGCGAGAGTATACTGGCCTTTTCATCCTGTAACCCCTATGAGTTCCACTTTGCAAGCTACCCAAACCCAGGCGCGAGTGCCCACTGAGACCATCCTGACACCGCGCTTCTACACCACCGACTTCGAGGCCATCGCCAAGATGGGGTTAGGCGATCGAGAGGCCGACTTCCGGGCCATCCTGGAGGAGTTTCGCGCCGACTACAACCGCCACCACTTTGTCCGCGGCGAGGAGTTCAACCAAGATTGGGAAAGCCGGCTTGATCCGGAGGCGCGGCGGCTGTTTGTGGAGTTTTTGGAGCGCTCCTGCACGGCGGAGTTCTCTGGCTTCCTGCTCTACAAGGAGCTATCTCGCAAGCTGAAGGAGACCAACCCGGTCTTGGCCGAGTGCTTTGCCCTGATGAGCCGCGATGAGGCCCGCCACGCCGGCTTCCTCAACCGCGCCATGGGCGACTTCAACATGGCCTTTGACCTGGGCTTTTTGACCAAGCACAAGTCCTACACCTACTTTGCGCCCCGCTTTATCTTCTACGCCACCTATCTCTCCGAGAAGATCGGCTACTGGCGCTACATCCTTATCTACCGCCACCTGGAGGCTCACCCCGAAGACCGCATCTACCCCATCTTCAACTTCTTCAAGAACTGGTGTCAGGACGAGAACCGCCACGGTGATTTCTTTGCCCTCATGCTCCTGAGCCAGCCGCGGCTGCTCAAGGGATGGGTGGCGGAGCTGTGGTGCCGCTTCTTCCTGCTGTCGGTGTTTGCCACCATGTACCTCAACGACGTGGGCGAGCGCCCGGACTTCTACCGCCTCATCGGCCTGGATCCCCATACCTACGACATGGAGGTGATCTACAAGACCAACCGCGAGGCGGCCAAGGTCTTCCCGGTGGTGCTGGATGTGGAGAACCCCGAGTTTGTGCGCCGGCTGCAGAAGTGCGTGGCCAACAACGCCAAGTTGAGGGAGATTGCCCGCGGTTCTGGCCCCTTCAAGGGCCTGCGCAAGCTGCCCCTTTACCTCAACAACGCCTACCAGTTCCTGCGGCTGTTCCTGCTCAAACCGCGCAAAGCTGGCTTTTACTTGTGGGAGCAGCCGGAGCCTCGTTTTGAAGAAGCGGCTGTTTCTGCTTGAGCGGCTCTTGATCCCAGCTCAGTATCGGTAAACCTCGTAGGTCAGCCATGAACATCGCCGCCGAGATTACGCCCCTCTTTTTGTTGGGAACGCTGGCCTTTTTGGGGTGGGGGTTCTGGCGAGCCCGCCAGCGGGGATCCCTGGCTGTCTGGGTGTGGTTCCAGGGATCCCTGCTCCTTTTGCCCTGGGTGGTCTTCCTAGGGCTGCTGCTGTTTGGGGTTTACCTCAGCTTTGCTGGCTTCCTGCTGCTATTGCTGGTGTTCACGGGGCTCTACATTGCCGTGGGGCGCAAAACCCGCCAGTTGGCCCAGCAGGAGCTGCAGGCGCGGCGGCAGCAGTTGGCCCAGTTAGGGGAGCGGCAGGAAGCCTCTTCGGCAGCTGAGGGGGAGGCGCCTGGGGAACGGCCAGCAGTGGTGTTGCGGGGCATCTCTGCGGAAGATTTGCAGGCCATTCAATCCATCTTCAGTCTGGACACCTTCTTTGTCACCGAGACTATTCCCTATGGGGAGGGGGCAATCTTCAAGGGCAACCTCCGCCGGGACGCAGAGGTAGTGGTGCCCCTGCTTTTGGAAAGGCTGAAGGAACGAGTGGGCGGCCGCTACCAACTGTTTTTGGTTGAGGATGCCTCGGAAAAGCCAGCGGTGGTGGTTCTGCCAGACGAGATTGTTAACTACCGCACTTCGACAGGGGCAAAGATCCTGGCTGCAGGCCTAATGCTAGCGAGCTTTCTGGCCACTTTGGAGGTGGGGGCCAACCTGCTGGGCTTCCGGCTGTTGGAGGCGCCGGGGCGCTGGGTGGAGGCCCTGCCGGTGGCGGCGGGGATCTTTGCCATTTTGCTGGTGCACGAGACCGGACACCGCTGGATGGCCGGCAAATATGGGGTACGCCTCAGCCCAGCTTTTGTGATCCCCAGCTTGGGGATTGGCACGCTGGGATCCCTAAACCGCATCCAGTCGCCGGTGCCCAACCGCAAGGCCCTGTTTGACATTGCCTTTGCCGGCCCGGCGGCGGGGGGTCTCCTTTCCTTGGTGGTGCTGCTGGTTGGCCTGAAGCTCTCCGGCTCTGGTGGCCTATACGTGCCCACGGAGATCTTCCGCAGCTCCATCCTGGTGGGCGCGCTGGCGCGGCTGGTGCTGGGATCCCAGTTGCAGGCGGAGCTGGTGCCCATTCACCCCTTCGTGGCCGTAGGCTGGATTGGCCTGGCCATCACCGCCTTGAGCCTACTGCCGGCGGGCCAGTTGGACGGCGGGCGGATCGTGCAGGCGGTGTACGGGCGGAAGACGGCGGCACGTGCTACGGTCATCACCCTGATTGCTCTGGCAGTGGCAGCCATTAGTAACGTTTTGGCCCTCTACTGGGCGCTGCTGATTCTCTTTATTGCCCGCGAGCCGGAGCGTCCCCCGCAGGATGAGATTACCGAAACCGACGGCCAGCGGGATGCCTTGGCGCTGCTAGCTCTCTTTTTGATGGTGATGACCCTGCTGCCCATTGCCCCAGCCTTGGCGGGCTTCCTCAACCTCCCCAACGGCTAAAGTCTGGGAAGCTCGATGTCGCCGCCGGGAAAGGGCTTTGGCCCCAGCCGAGAGAAGCACCTACAGCGCCTGCTGCTTCAGGCTCTCCACCATCACCAGAGGGGGCAACTGGAGGAGGCCAGCTCCCTCTATCAACAGGTGTTGCAGGCCCGGCCCACCCACCCGGAGGCGCTGCACCTTTTGGGGGTCTGTCGGCAGCAGCAGGGATCCCTGGAGGAGGCCATTGCCCTGATGCAGCAGGCTTTGGCGCAGCAGCGGTGCTTTCCCGACGCCCACTATAATCTGGCGATTGCCCTCAAGCAGGCGGGTTACCTGGGGGAGGCAAAAGCCCACCTCCAGCAGGCTCTGGAGCAAGGGGGGCCGGATCCGGAAGTTCTGTACCAGTTGGGACTGGTGCTGCGGCAGCAGGGGGAGTTGGAGGCGGCCCTGGTGCCGCTGAAGCAGGCTCTGGAGTTGCAGCCAGACTTTGCCGATGCCGCCTATACGCTGGCCATCCTGTTGCGCGATTGTGGCCGGGAGGAGGAAGCTGCCGAGCTGTTCTACCGCCTCTGGCAAGCCGATCCGGCCGATTTGGCGGCGGCCCTGGGCTGGTGTGTCAGCCAGTTGCCCCTGCTCTACGACACCTCTGAGCAGATCCCAGTTGCCCGGGAGCGCTACCGCCAAGCTCTGCAGCAGGTGAAGGCCCGCTGGGCACACCTGCCGCGGGATCCCAAAACCCTGGAGCGGGCAGCTGCTGGTGTTGGCTCCGTCCAACCCTTCTTTTTGCCCTACCAGGGCCAGAACGACCGCGAGCTGCAGCACCTGTACGGATCCCTGGTAGGGGAGGTGATGGCGGCTCGCTACCCGCAGCCCCCCCTTCTCCTGCGGCGCCGTCCTGGGCGGCTGCGGGTGGGTATCGTCTCCGGCCTGTTCCGGGATCACTCTGTTTGGAAGATCCTGACCCACGGCTGGGTAGAAGCTTTGGATCGCTCCCAAGTGGCCCTCTACGGCTTCCACACCTCGGCCGTCCAAGACGAGATTACGCGCTCCCTGCCACCGCGTTTTGAGCAGTTTATAGCCGGATCCCGCAGCTTGGCGGAGTGGCAGGCGGCAATTCGAGGGGCCCAGCTGGACGTGCTCCTCTACCCGGAAGTGGGCATTGACCCGGTCTGCGCCCAGTTGGCCGCCTTGCGTTTGGCCCCTGTGCAGGCCATGGCCTGGGGACATCCGCAGACCTCTGGCCTGCCGACGCTGGACGTTTTCATCAGTAGCGAACTAATGGAGCCGCCGGATGGGGCCGACCACTACACCGAGCAGCTCCTGCTTCTGCCTGGCATCGGCACCTACTACATCCCTCTGGACGTTGACCCCGCCCCTGTGGACTGGCAAGCGTGGGGTGTGGATCCCGATAGGGTGCTCTACCTCTGCGCCCAATCTCTGTTTAAGTACCTACCCCAGTACGACGAGGTCTTCCCCCGCATTGCTCGGGAAGTGGGGCGGTGTCAATTCCTGTTTTTGCGGGGCCGCCTCTCCCAAGGGATCCGCCAGCGCTTCTGGCAACGGCTACAGCGAGCCTTCCACGCCTACGGCCTGGCCGCGGAAGACTATGTGCTGCTGCTGCCGGAACTCTCCCCCGCCCAATATGCCGCCTACAACGCCCTGGGAGATGTTTACCTGGACAGCATTGGCTGGTCTGGCGGCAACACCACCCTGGAAGCCCTGCCCCACGGCCTGCCCATCGTCACGCTGCCGGGATCTCTGATGCGGGGTCGCCACACCTACGCCATCCTGCAGCAGATGGGGATCCATGCAACCATCGCCTCTAACCTAGATGAGTATGTCCAGATTGCTGTGCGCCTGGGCCTGGATGACCGCTGGCGGGAACAGATGGGCCAGCAGGTAAAAGCCCGCCAGGAGCGCGTCTACCGGGATCCGGCCCCCATCCGCGCCCTGGAAGCCTGGTTGCAAAGTCTAAAGACCTGAGGGTTGGTTTCAGCCTGATAGCCCTAAGCGCTAACTTGCTTGGGCCAGCCCTTCTCCAGCGGGATCCCGGCCTTCCAGACGGCAGAACAGTTGCCGCATCAGCAGCTCCCGTTGGCCCAGCGAGAGATGGGGGGCAAGGGCACTGGGAAAATGAGGCATGGCCAGAGTGACGCGATCCAGCAAGTCGGCGCGGCGGTGCTTTTGCTGGATGGCCCAAGCCCGCTGCACAAGCTCTGCGGCTGTTTCCAGCTCCAGCCCTGCTCGTTCGGCCAGCCAAGCCGCCAATTGCTCCAGATCGGGATCAAAGCGCAGCCGGTACATGTAGATCAGCATGCCGATCCCAAGCACTAGGCCTATGGCGCTGGCCACATAGGCAGCCTTGATGGTAGTTCCCGGCAGATAGGCCACCGCCGAGACGCGCAAGATTTCATAAGGGATGCGAATTAAGCTGTAGCCGACAACATAGGTCCAAACCCAGGTGCCATCCTTAAGCTTGGGAAATCGCCAGAACATCCCCATCAAGAGAGCAAACAGAACCAGGTTAAGGAGGCTCTCGTAGAAAAAGATGGGGTGAAAAAACTCAAACTGGCTGTATTCCGGCTCGCGGGCTTGGGGGGGGATGTATACCCGCAAGGGCCACCTGCTGTCGGGGGGAATAGGGGCACCGTAGGCCTCGGAGTTAAAAAAATTGCCCCAGCGCCCGATGGCTTGGCCCAAGATTAACCCCGGCGTGAGCACATCGGCGTACTTCCAGCCGTTGATCCCGGTGGCGCGGCAATAGAGGTAAAGAGCAAGCGCGCCAGCCAAGATCCCACCGTGGATGATGATACCTCCCCGCCAGATGGCGAAGGCCGAGAGGGGATCGTCCCTGAACTCTGACCAGTGGGTGAGGACATAGTAGAGGCGGGCGCCCAGAAACCCAGACACCACCAGCCACAGGGCCAGGATCTCGACCCGTTCGCTGGCCTTGCCGGGCTCTTTCTCCAGATGGCGAGCCTCTGCTAGGGCTTTGGTTAGGAGCAGGCCGACCAACACGGCAATAGCCATCAGCAGGCCGTACCAGCGCAGCCCCAGCCCGCCCACCAGCGGAGTTTCAGGTGGAAAACGGAAGACAAACTCTCCCGGCGAGCTGAAGGTAAGGCCCAGCAGCCTTGCACCCCATAGGTTCATTAACAGCACGCTCTGCACCTCAAAATCCTCAACTCAGTCCCCCTGTCGATCCAGCTTGCCTCTACTCGCGCAACACATAGCCTACACCGCGCACTGTTTGGATGAGGCGCTTTTCCCCTTGGCCTTCGATCTTGAGGCGCAAATAGCGAATATAAACCTCGATGATGTTGGAGTCGCCCGTAAAGTCATACCCCCACACATGCTCCAAAATCTGTTGGCGGCTGAGCACCTGGCGAGGGTGTTCCATCAAGTAGCGCAGCAGCTCATATTCCTTGGCCGTCAGCTCCACCTGTCGCTCTCCCCGGCTCGCCTGCCGCGTCACCGGATCCAGTGTCAAATCCATAAACACCAACCGGCCGTCGCGGGATCCCTTGGGGTGCTGCAAATAGATCCGTATCCGCGCCAGCAACTCCTGCAGGCTAAAGGGCTTGACCACGTAGTCATCTGCCCCAGCATCCAGCCCTGCCACCCGATCTGCCACCTCGTCGCCGGCGGTCATCAGCACCACGGGCACGCGGTTGCCCGTCAAGCGCAGTTGCCGACAAACCTCCAACCCTGAGATCCCGGGCAACAGCCAGTCCAGCAGCACCAAGTCGGGATTCTGGTCGCGGGCTGCCGCCAACCCTGCCGTGCCATCGCCGACCACACTCACCCGATATCCCCTATAGGCCAGCTCAGTTTCCAGGAAACGGGCCAGTTTGGCCTCATCTTCGATCACCAGAATGTGGGCAGAGGAGGATTCCGGTTCTGGCATACTCTCTCCTCAAAAGAAGAGGCGGGAAACTTGCTCACTGCCCACCAGCATACCTTAGCCGTGGGAACTGGCAGTACTGATCAATCCATCCTGCTCCCGAAGTTGGTTTGCTGAGTGTTGCTACCGTACCCCTTGATTCTTTGACAGGCTGTACCTGAGTTCCTATAAAGATTTTGACCTGTCTAGCAGCCCAGCCTAGCATAGCTCCTGGGACTTCCTTGCTGGCAGTGCTGACGGGATTAGAAAGTTAAGTTTTCCAGGGCTAGAGTTCTTCTCGATCTGCTGATTGCATTCTGCTTGGGGATCTCTAAGCTGTCACTGCTTCCGGTTTTATCTCTGCTAGGAGAAAGAGTAGACGAGATTGGGATCCCTTCCCATCACCCACAAGCTATTAGGGCTGGCAACATAACGGTATGCCGCTCTCTTCTTGCTCGCGCTGTACAGCCGGTCAGCGAGCTCCGCAATCTCCAAATGTAACGCAAGCCGTTCTAGCCAGGCGACAGGAATTCCTTGTACACCATAGTACGCTCCTGCCACTTGCCCACATACCGCAGCGGTTGTGTCGGCATCGTTGCCTAGATTTGCCGCCATGAGAACCGCTTCCTCAAAACTGTGGGAACGAACAAAACACCACATCGCCGCTTCCAGACTGTCCACCACATACCCGGAGCCTCGTATCTCATCTTCCAGCTTTTGACGGTAGGCTCCGCGGGCAATCGCAACGATCTTCTCGGCCCCCACGAATGTCTGGCTGTCACCCAGGGCAACCTCATCCTTTGAGCTGCCAGATAATGCCCGACAAATGATCCGCGCCAAAAGACGACAAGCATCTAGGCATTCCGCCGCACCGTGAGTAATTCGGGAACTCTCCGCTGCAAATCGTTCTGCTGCTTCCAGGTTCGGGAAGAAGAACATTAGGAATCGGCGCTAACCGTGTTATGCACCCATTGCCGGCTGAGCGCGGATCGCTTGACCCGGCAAAGGGGTTTCCTGTCTGGCGAAACCTGCGCAATGCAGAGGCGGTCGTAGAACCTATGTCGAAGCATGTCCCAGTACTGCTCAAGTAACCCGTCTCGGCCCACTTGCAATAACGCCTCATTTGATCATGAGCGTCGAACCCGTTGCACTCAACAAGGCTGGTTGCTAGGCAAAGCGCCATCGAAGTATCATCAGTCCACTGGCCTGCACGGAGATGGAATGGACCTCCGCCAACCATATCCGTCAGCGGTGTAAAGCTTCCCCGTGGACGAAACTCAACGGTAGTGCCGATAGCATCCCCAACGGCAAGACCGAGAAGACACCCACGGAAACGGTCTTGTTGCTGCATCTGCGTTCTCCCAAGTGGGGTAACGTTTGAGCTCAGTCCGCGGCCCGTCAGGGCCGTCGCGCCTGCAGCGATGAGTTAGGAATACTCAA
>NZ_JANSIY010000025.1:0-27243 GCF_047462295.1 Synechococcus sp. H60.3
GGGCAGAAGAAGAGACAAAAGCTCTGCTGTCAAGCGGGTGAGGAAACCCCACCCGCCTACGCGGTGGGGTAGTTCATTGCTACAACTGCCGCTAAGCAAGCACCTACCCCGGTGAAAGACCCAGACAGGGCTGTAAGTCAACAAGTAAGCAGAACCTTGAGGCTCTGTCTCAAGGAACTGTCTAGGGGCGTCTTGACAGCGCCTTTGCGAGTCCGTCTGTGGACTGCGTAAGGATCCCCCAACTTTAGTCGGTGGGAGTGTCAACCCTGACCCTGTTGCTGATGGAACAGCCAACGCGCGGGTTGGACATTGAGTCGGCGCTGTGGGTCTGGAGTCAATTGCTGGAACGCGCCCAAGCAGGGACGGCTATTGTTTTTGCCTCGGCGGATTTGGACGAGATCTTGCCGTACAGCAACCAAGTCCTGGTGTTCAGCAGCGGACAGGTCTCGGAACCCATGCCGGCGGCGGAGCTCACCGTTTCGCGGCTGGGGCAGTTGATGACTCTCCCCGTCCTGCCCAGCACCCACGCTTTGCTGGAGCATTTGTGAAGAGCATAGCAATCCAACAGAGCAAGGCTTAGAGTAGCAGTGGCCCCAAGCCTTTTTGCTCAACGAATCCGGCCATGGGATCCCAGGATAACATTCCACCTGAGAGAGCCGAGCAGTCCCGCTCTTACTCGTTCAACTTCACCGTTTCGGGATCCCGGCAGCAGGTTTTGCGGGGGTTGCAAGCCTTGCTGGAGCTGGGTTTGCTGACGCCGGAGCACTTTCGCCATCTGGTGGAGCAGTATCGGCTGGAAGCGGAATCGGCGCCAGGAGCCACTTCTGTCGGCGGGGGGATCCCAGCCAGTCTGGGCTCGGCCTACGTGCTCTGGATTTTAGGTTTGTTCGGCCTTTGCGGTCTGCACCGCTTCTATCTGGGTCGCTGGCGCACAGGGCTGCTCTGGCTGCTGACTTTTGGGCTGCTGGGGATCGGCCAGCTCCTCGATTTGATCTGGATCCCGCAGATGGTGCGGGAAAGAAATGCTGGCTTGGCCGGCTCTGGGGTTGTCGTGGCGGGGGAAGAGCCGCCAGCCGAAACCAGGGAGCTCTCCTCTCCCCCGGGGATAGCTGTGTTGTTGCGCAACTTGCTGTCTGAGCTGAGCGTAGCTTGGCTGCTGCTCCTGGGCCTGTTTTTGGTGGTGGTCTCTTCGGGGGTGCTGGCGGCCAGCCGCTGGCAAGAGTTTTCCCCGGCAGCTCAGTACGGGGTGCTCTTGGCTTATACGGCGGCGTTTGGGGTGGGAGCGAGGTGGGCGCAGCGGCAGGACGGGCTGCGTCTGACAAGCCAAACTTTAGAGGCTGTTGCTTTGCTGCTGCTGCCGATCAACATGTGGGCGCTGGACGGGCTGGGGATCCCGTGGGGGATCCGAGCTGTTGCTTTGGGGTTACTCATAGGGATCCCGTGGGGAGCCTGGCGACGGGCCGACTTCCTGGGGGCGGGTTCTGCTTTCTACGGAACGTTGGTGAACTTCTTATCTCTTTCTGGTTTACACCTCTTCTGGAGCCTAGGGCCGCCGGAGTCTCGTCCCACCCTTGTCCTTGGGATCCTCTACTTGGGGATCCTCAGCACCGTGATTTACACCTGGAGCCGCCGCTCGCTGGAATTGCGGGGATCCCGGCTGTGGCTCATCGGGGCGGCTGGCTCCTTGTTGATCTTGCGGGGGCTGCTCTCAGGGCAGGTGCAGGTGTCGCAGTTGGGGTTGGCGGTGGCCCTCTTGGGTTGGCTGCCCCAAAGCCCGGCTGAGGACTACGAGCCGGCTCAGGTGGGGCGGCCCTTGTGGAGCGGGGTGCTGTTGATTTTGGGCTGGCTGCTGGCGGCCAGCGACTGGGGGAAGAACGCCTGGCAGGTGTTGGCCATCAGCCTGCTGGGAATCCGCTTCTTAGCGAGGCGACTGAGCCAACGTCAGCAGAGGGTGGAGTTGGCGCTGCTGTTTTTGCTGGGTCTGGAAACTGCCTGGGCCTTTTGGCAGGTGTGGCCGGCAAGCTGGCGGGAGAGCGTGCTGGCGCTGTTAACGGGTGGGTTGCAGCCCCTCGACTCTGTTTGGGGGCTGCTGGGGCTGGTGCTGTTGCCCTATGAGGTGCTGTGGCTGGGGCTGGCGGCCCGCTGGCAGCAGAGACCTCGGGAAGGCGAGGAGGCGGGTTTTGCGGCGCTGGCAGAACCGACGGAGCGCTTGGTGTTGGGGCTGGGCGGATCCCTCTTGCTTTTGAGCTTTCCCCAGCCGGCGATTTGCTTTTGGCATTTGCTGTTGAGTACTGGCATCCTGGCCTGGTGGCTGCGGCAGAAGTCCAGGGTTGGCGCTGGGTGGGTATTTCTGACCCATGCCTATGGGCTGGGGGCGCTTCTGGCCGGGATCCGCTGGCTTTGGCCTGATTGGAGCCTGTCCAGTTGGGGGGCCATCTTGCTGCTGCTGGGCTTGCTGGAATGGACGGGGCGGGTGGCGCTGGGCGGGCGGTTGTTGGCAGCCTCAGGACATTTTGGGGGACTGCCGGTGCGGCTGTGGCAGCAGAGCGCCGAAGGGATGGGGCTGGTGCTGCTGGGATCCAGCTACTTTGTGTTTTTGGCGCAGGGCACGGAGTCCATTGGCTGGCTGTGGCTGGCGGTGCCCTCGGTTTTGACGGCGGCGCAGGTGTGGGCCTGGCCGCCCCTGGCGTTTATGCCTCGCTGGTTGCAGATCCCGGAGCAAGGGGGATCTTTTTCTTGGCGACAAGGGATTCCGGCGCGGGGATCCCTGCGCCTTCTGGCGGTGCTTTCCCTGGTGATGGCCCAGGGGCTCACCCTCGGCAGGCCGGGCCTGGATCTGCTCGGGCTAGGGCTGGGAGTGCTGCTGCTGGCAACTCAGGTGTGGCTGTGGGCTTCTCCCTCTCCCAGTTCTCCTACTCCAGAAGCACTGCTGGCAGTGGCCTTTGGTGTAGGGATCGGCCTGGTGGGAATCAGCCGGCTATTGCCGACGCTCACGGAAGCGGAGTGGCTGCTGGCCTTGGCGGTGCTGGGGTTGCTCTTGAGCGGCTGTCGCTACGGAATTTTGCGCCTCTCTTCTCGCCTACAAGCCGCTTACCGACCGGCCCTGGATGGCTGGGGCCTGCTGTTGGGGTTGGTGCTCCTCTTTGCCCTCACAGTGGCGACAACGGCGGCCCTGGCGGATCCTTCTCGGCTCCCCATTTCCGTCGGCAAGCAGCCCATGTTCCCCGGCGCTCTGCCCTTGGCGGCTGGGGTGGCCCTGGTGGCGCTCGGCCTGCGGCTGGGGGTGGCTCTCTCAAGGGGTGGCTCGGCGGTCGTTGGCGCCGACGGGACGGACTCTGCCACCGGCTCGGTTTCCTGGGCGGTGGTGGAAGGGATCGCCTACGGGCTGATCTGGGCTTTGGAGCTGGGGGCGACCGGCATCCTGCTCTGGGTTGTGCAGGGATCCCGTCCCGTCCTGCCTCTGTGGGCCGTCCTCAACCTGGGCTTGGGGATCCTCTTCTGGATAGGGCCGGAGAAACTCCTGTTCCCCGGCGGGGGAGAGCTCCTGCAGCGAGTCCAGACCCTGAGTTGCTGGAAGACAGGGCCGCTGATCTATGCCGGGCTGGGTTGGCTGGGATCCCATGCCCAGTGGAGCGAGCTGACGGGCGTGGGCAGCTTAGGCCTGGCCATCGTGTTGTTGGGCCTGGGGCAGGGGATCCCAGGGGCACAAGAGCAAGGTGGGGACTCCGTCCCACTTACGCGAACGGAAGAAGACCCTCCTGTCAACTGGAAGGGGATCCTGGGGGCCTGCGGGATGTCACTGGCTGCCTACGAGAGCTGGATTCACTTCCTGAGCCAGCAGACAGGGGGATCCTGGGGAGATGGACTGGTGCTGACCGCGTTGCTGGGATGGCTCCTGGCAGTGGTCTACCGCCTTTGCCCCCCTTGGCTGGTGGCGACCCTGCAGCTTAAAAGAGCTTGGCTGCGCTGGATGGCCTCGGCCAACTGGGCCCTGGCCAACCTCGTCCTTTGGCCTGCGCTTTTCGATCTTCGCCTCAGCCGGTGGGGGCGGCTCCTCTGGGTGCTGACGGGATCCGGCCTGGCGGCCTATGCCGCCGCCCAGGGGAGAAGATCGACGCCGGGATCCCCGACAGAGCCGGGCTGGCTGCCAACGGCCTGGTGCCACCTCAGCGCTTGGCAGGGAGTCGGCATCTGCCTGGGTAGTATGTGGCTGGGCTTCCCCAGCTTGAGGGTGGAGCAATGGGCCGGATCCCTGCTCTGTGGGCTGGGACTCCTCTATTACTTTCTGCCCTGGCAACGGTGGGGCTGGCCGGCGGATCCCTGGTCAAATACGGCCTTGGTGGCGCCGTTGCTGGCCCTGGTGGTGACGGCGGGCGGCGACAACAACAGCAATTTGTTGCTGGGGGCAGCCTACTACGCTTTCTTGGCCATCTGGCGCTCCCAGGTGCGCCTGGGCTACATCAGCTTGTTTTTGAGCAACTGGATCCTGTGGAATTACGGCTGGCAGCAGGATTGGGCTTCCCTGACCCTCTATGCCCTGCCTCTGGTGGGATCCCTGCTCTATGTGGCCCAGGTGGATCCCGGACTGCAACAGGCTGGTGCTCGAGAGAGTCGGCACCGGCTGCGGGCCTTCTCGTCGGGTCTATTGGTGTTGGTGACTTTGATCGAAACCCACGGGCAACTGGGGGCGGGGTTTTGGCCGGTGGGGCTGGGCTTGGCTTTGGGGGTACTGGGTTTGGCGCTGCGGGTGCGGGCCTACCTGTGGGCGGGCACCCTGGGCTTTGGCCTGGGCGTCTTGCGGCAGGGGTGGCTGTGGGTAACCACTGACCCAATCCTGTTGTGGGGGATGGGGATCTTGCTGGGGGTGCTCTTGATTTGGGCAGCAGCCAATTTTGAGCAGCGCCGAGAACAGGTGGGATCCCGGCTCTCTGCCTGGCTAGAGCAACTGCAGGGCTGGGAATAGAGATAAACTGGTGCCGGCGTCGCTCCATCAGATATGGCCCTCTTCCTGTCCAGCGCTGATCCGAAAGTGCCCCCCCAGTCAAGGTGGAAACAGCTCCTGCAGCAAATCCTGTTGCCTTGGCGGGAGTTCGACGGCATTTTGCTGGCCACGGTGCTGGCCTTGACGGGCATCGGCATCATCGCCATCCGCAGCGCTGTCTGGGAGCGTCCCATCAGCCACTACTGGCTGCAGCAGTTGATCATGGCCGGGATCAGCCTGGTGTTTTTGGCGATGGTGGCGCGGATCCCCTACGAGCGGCTGCTGCGCTGGCATTGGTTCACCTATGGCCTGACTTTGGCGGGCTTGATTGCAGTGCTCTTTTTCGGCACGGCGGGAGGAGGGGCAGAGCGGTGGATCTCCATTGCCGGCGTCCAGGTACAGCCTTCCGAGTTTGCCAAGTTGGGGGTCATCATCACCCTGGCGGCCATTTTGCACCACTGGCCAATCAAATACTTCAGCCAAATCTGGGTGGCTGTTGCCGTCGTCGCTCCTCCTTGGGTTTTGATCTTCCTGCAGCCCAACTTGGGCACCGCCCTGGTGTTTGTGGTGATCTTGCTGGTCATGCTCTACTGGGCCGGGGCCAAGGGCAGTTGGATCCTCCTGCTGCTGTCGCCGGGGGTGGGGGCCATTCTCTACGGCCTGCACACCCGCCCGGAGTTGAGCTGGATGCTCTGGGTCTGGCTGATCTGGTGCCTGGGCATGGCGAGCCTAGCAGCTTGGCGGCTGCCTTGGCGGTGGACAGGAGCGATGACCTTTGGAGTGATCAACCTGCTCTCCGGGCATCTGGGCCAGGTGGCCTGGCACATCCTCAAGCCCTACCAGCGGCGGCGGCTGGAGATTTTTATCGATCCCATGCAAGAGCCCTGGGGATCCGGCTACCACCTGATTCAATCCCGCATCGCCATCGGCGCCGGTGGGCTCTGGGGCCGTGGCATCCAGCAGGGCACCCAAACCCAACTGGACTTTATCCCCGAGCAGCACACCGATTTCATTTTCTCGGCCATTGGGGAAGAGATGGGCTTTGTCGGCACCCTGACGGTGCTGATCCTGTTTTGGATTCTGTGTGCGCGGCTGATCTGGATTGCCCAAGGAGCCAAGGACAATTTCGGGTCTCTCATTGCCATCGGGGTGTTGGCGATGATCCTCTTTCAGGCGGTAGTCAATATCGGTATGACGATTGGCTTGGCCCCCATCACCGGCCTGCCCTTGCCTTTTTTGAGCTATGGCCGCTCGGCTCTGTTGACCAACTTTCTGGCCATCGGCCTGGTGGAATCGGTGGTGATGCACCGCCAACGCACCACCTTTTTCAAGTAATTTCAAGAGTTCTCCTCTCCCTCTTTTTCTAGCGGCACTGACCCAGGCCAGTACCCATCTGTTCTTCGCTCGACAGGGATCCCGCTCGTCTGCAGAACTCCCATGAAGTCCGAAAAGGCTGTAATTTGAATGGCTGCAATCGATTCAGTATGAAATTGACCACCCCTGGCAATGGGGATCGCTCCCTTGCTCTACCCCTGCTGGGGTAGGTATCCTATTCCCACCTCCCTCCCGTCGTCCCTTGTAGGGAGCCGCGGCGCGGTTGGGATCCCTTTGTCTGTACCGGTCTTGTCGCCATGTCTCAACCGGCCCTGGAGTCGATTCTGCAGGAAAAACGCCTTTTCCCGCCGCCTCCCTCGTTTGTGCAGCGGGCTCGCATCACCCCTGAGCGCTACCAACAGATTTGCCAAGAGGCGGAAGCGGATCCCTTGGGGTTTTGGGAGCGGCTGGCACAGCAGGAATTGCACTGGTTTCAGCCTTGGCAGCAGGTGTTGCACTGGGATCCGCCCCAGGCGCAGTGGTTTGTGGGGGGGCAGCTCAACCTCAGCTACAACTGCCTGGATCGCCATTTGGACAATGGCCGCCGCCACAAGCCCGCCCTCATCTGGGAGGGGGAGCCGGGGGACACCCGCACCCTGACCTACGAGCAGCTCCACCGCGAGGTCTGCCGCTGGGCCAACGGCCTCAAGTTTCTGGGCATTCAAAAAGGGGATCGGGTGGGGATCTACATGCCGATGATCCCGGAGGCCGTCATGGCCATGCTGGCCTGTGCGCGGATCGGGGCAGCCCATACGGTGGTGTTCGGCGGGTTCAGCGCCGAGGCCCTCAAGGAGCGGCTGCGGGATGCGGAAGCCAAAGTCGTCATTACCGCCGATGGGGGCTGGCGCAAAGATGCCATCGTCCCCCTCAAGCCCCAAGTGGACTTGGCGCTGGCGGAAGGGGTGCCCAGCGTCGAAAAAGTCCTGGTGGTGCAGCGGACAGGACAAGCTGTGTCGATGATCCCGGATCGAGATATCTGGTGGCATGAGCTGGCCCCCAGCCTAGAAGAAGCCTGCCCCGCCGAGCCTATGGACGCGGAGGCGATGCTGTTTATCCTCTACACCTCCGGCACCACCGGCAAGCCCAAAGGCGTTGTCCACACCAGCGGCGGCTACAACCTCTACACTCACGTCACCTGTCAGTGGATCTTCGATTTGCAAGAAGAAGACATCTACTGGTGTACTGCCGATGTTGGCTGGATCACGGGCCACAGCTACATCGTCTATGGCCCCCTCTCCAATGGTGCGACGGTGTTTATGTACGAGGGGGCGCCCCGACCTGCTAAACCCGATTGTTTCTGGGAGCTGATCGCCCGCCACCGCATCTCGATTTTCTACACCGCCCCCACGGCAATCCGGGCTTTTATGAAAAGTGGCGACGCCCTGCCCCGCCGGCATGACCTCTCCTCGCTGCGGCTGTTGGGCACCGTGGGCGAGCCGATCAACCCGGAAGCCTGGATGTGGTACTACACCGTCATCGGCAGTGGGCGCTGCCCGATTGTGGATACCTGGTGGCAGACCGAAACCGGCGGCATTATGATCTCGCCTCTGCCGGGAGTTACACCCACCAAGCCGGGATCCGCCACCCGCCCTTTCCCGGGCATTGCGGCAGATGTGGTCGACATGGAAGGGAACCCGGCCCCAGAAGGGGGTTATCTGGTGATCCGCCGTCCCTGGCCGGGCATGATGCGCACCCTTTACAAAGATCCGCAGCGGTTCCGCTCCAGTTACTGGGAGCGGATCCCGCCCAAGGATGGGCAGTACTTCTACTTTGCCGGGGACGGCGCCCGCCGGGATGAAGATGGCTACTTTTGGGTGATGGGCCGGGTGGACGATGTCATCAATGTTGCCGGCCACCGTCTGGGCACGATGGAATTGGAATCGGCGCTGGTCTCTCACCCAGCTGTGGCGGAGGCAGCGGTGGTGGGGCGACCGGACGAGATCAAGGGAGAGGCGATCGTGGCTTTTGTCATCTTGGCGGAGGGCTACGAGCCGGGCGAAGCGCTGCGCCAAGCACTGATGCAACATGTGGTCGAGGAGATCGGAGCCATCGCCCGCCCCAGCGAGATTCGCTTCACCGAGGCGCTGCCCAAGACCCGCTCTGGCAAGATCATGCGCCGCCTGCTGCGGCAACTGGCTGCCGGCTCCGGCATCAGCGGCGATACCTCCACCCTCGAAGACCTGGGGGTGCTGGAACGGCTGCGGCAAGGGGTGTGAACTGCCAACGCGCCGGCACTAAGATGGGGACATCGAGTCCTGGGTTGTCAAGCTCGCATGTCGCCTCTGGATCCCGCACTTTACTTTGACCACAGCGCCACCACTCCGCCTCGGCCTGAGGTGATCGAGGCTATGGGGCTGGCGATGCAGGAGAGTTGGGGCAACCCCTCCAGCTTGCATGGGTGGGGAGAACGGGCGGCCATGGCCATGGAACGGGCGCGGCAGCAGGTGGCCGAGCTGCTCAACTGTGAGCCGGAGACGCTGCTGTTTACCTCTGGCGGAACGGAGTCCAACAACCTGGCCCTGTTTGGGGTGGCGCAGCGCTACTCCACTCCCCAGCATCTCATCATCTCCAGCGTCGAGCACGCCTCGGTGGAGAATGCCGCCTGTTGGTTGCAGGCCCAGGGCTGGGAGGTAACCCGTCTGCCGGTGAACTCCGCCGGCCAGGTGGATCCCCAAACCTTGATCCAGGCGTTGCAGCCCAACACCGCTCTGGTCTCCATCATCCACGGCCAGAATGAGGTGGGATCCCTGCAGCCCATTGCCGAGCTGAGCCGCCTTTGTCGCCAGGCAGGAGTGCTCTTCCACACCGACGCGGTGCAGACTGTGGGGCGGATCCCCCTGGATCTGGCGCAACTGCCTGTGGACCTGCTCTCCCTGTCTGGGCATAAGCTTTACGGGCCGCAGGGGGTGGGGGCGCTCTATGTGCGCCCAGGGGTGGAGCTGCAACCGCTGCTGCGGGGGGGCGGGCAAGAACGGCGGCTGCGAGCCGGCACCCAAGGGATCCCTGCCATTGTCGGCCTAGGGGTGGCGGCGGCTTTGGCAGCCCAAGAGCTGGAGCAGGAGACGGCCCGCCTGCGGCAGTTGCAACGGCAGCTGGCCCAGTTGCTGGCCTCTGTGCCGGGTTTGCGGCTGACCGGCCCCTCGGATCTGGAGCAACGCCTGCCCCACCACCTCAGCTACTGCACTGCCGCGATCCCGGGGCACGTGCTGGTGAGGGAGATGAGCCGCCAGGGAATCGCCATCAGCGCCGGCTCTGCCTGTAGCAGCGGCCAGCGGATCCCCAGCCGCATCCTTTTGGCCATGGGCTATTCCGAGGCCGAGGCCCTGGGATCTATCCGCCTCAGCCTGGGCAAGGCCACCACCCAAGCCGCGGTTGAGCAGGTGGCCCGCTCCCTGCAGGCTCTCCTCCGCTCTGCTGCTGGATCCCTTGAGGGTCAGGCAACCCAACCCCTGCCGTCAGCGCCTGCCGCTGAATTGGCGGCTGGGTTAAGGTGATAGAGAGTTACAGGGCTGGTCGTCATGGCTGAGATGAGTCCGTATCAGGTCTTAGGGGTCAGCGAAGAAGCCTCCTTTGAGGAGATCCAATCGGCACGGGCACGGCTCCTGGCCAGCTTGGGTGCGGATGAACAGCAGCAGGAGCGGGTGGAACAAGCCTACGATGCCATCCTGATGCAGCGCCTGCGCCTGCGCAAGGAGGGCAAGATCGCTGTCCCCGACCGCATTCGCTATGCTGAACAACGGGCTGCCCGTCTGGAGACGGAACTGAGTTTGCCCCGTCCTGCTGCCCAAAATCCCCCTTGGATTAGCCGTTGGCTGGATAGCCCTTCTGCCCCGGATGTGCTCTGGCCCGCCGTGTTGCTGGGAGGACTGGTGGGTTGGGTTGTCTTGGCCCCTGATGAGTATCCCTCCCTGCAACTGGCGCTGGGGCTGATGACCTGCATCTATTTCCTGTACCGCAAGGAGCGCCGCTTCCTTCGCGCTTTGCTCTTGGCGCTGGCAGGACTGAGCCTAGGACTGATGTTGGCCTACGGCATTGCCCTTCCCCTCACCGGCGGCGACGCCCCTGGTGCCCTGTTGGTGGGGATCACGTTTGGGGTGATGTGGCTGATAACCAGCTTTTTGCGCTAGTTGGGGAGCTTCAGGTATACATTTGTGCTGCCTGTTCATTCAAGTCGTCCCAAGCCGGCTTGAGATACAGCCACTTCAAACAGCAACGAAACGGTTCGTTACGTCGTTCCCTAACTCCCCTCTCCCTGAGGGAGAGGGGTTGGGGGTGAGGGTCTGGTTTGATTGAAGCAGGCAGGGATCCGTCAAGGTCTTATCTGCCGAAGCGCCGCTGCCGCGACTGATAGCTGAGCAAGGCTTGGTGAAAGGCGGCGCGGTCGAAGTCCGGCCAGAGGATGGGGGTGAAGTACTGCTCGGTGTAGGCCATCTGCCAGAGCAGGAAGTTGCTGATGCGCATCTCGCCGCTGGTGCGGATCAACAGGTCGGGATCGGAGAGGCCAGTGGTGTAGAGAAATTGGGAGAAGAGGGCTTCGTCGATCTGATCCGGTTGCAAAAGCCCCTGCTGCACCAGGGTGGCAATCGAGCGACAAGCCTGCAGGATCTCCTGTCTGCCGCCGTAGTTGAGGGCCACCGTCAGACAAATGCCCTCGTTGTGCTGGGTGCGTTCCACCGCATGCAGGATCGTGTCCTGCAAAGACTGGGGCAGGGCCGACAACTGGCCGGCAAACTGGATGCGCACCCCCTGCTGCACCATTTCCGCCAGTTCCTGCCACAGCACCTGCTCGAACAAGGTCATGAGAAAATCCACCTCCTCGCGGGCGCGGCCCCAGTTCTCCGTGGAGAAGGCGTAGGCGGTGAGGAGAGGGATCCCCCAATCGTGACAGCAGCGGAGCAACTCCTTCAAAGCCGCTACCCCGCGCTGATGCCCGACACTGCGGGGCAAGCCTCGCTTTTGCGCCCACCGCCCGTTGCCATCCATGACCACTGCCACATGGCGGGGCAACAACTGCGGATCCAGGTCGGCAGGCAACTGCAGAAGATGGGCAGGAGAAAGGGTCATGCGGATCAGTCTTTGGGAAGGGTTTTCTCAGGTTTGCGAGGGAATTTGGCTAGATCTGGCAGGGATCCCCACCAGCGCAACGGTCCATTGCGAATCCACGGGTGGGCCCACAATCCCTGCAGGGGAGCATCCCGTTTTTTGGCTTCACGCGGATGACGCAACCGCTGCACCAGCAGTTCGTGTAGCTTGGCACTGGTCAGGGGTCGCTCGAGGCGTCCGCCTTCTGCCAGTGAGATGGATCCCGTCTCCTCTGAGACCACAATACACAAGCAATTGGCCTGTTCTGTGATCCCCATCGCCGCCCGGTGCCTCGTGCCTAGTTGGCGAGAGGCAGTTCGCTCCGAAACCGGCAGGATCACCCCTGCCGCGCGAATCCGATCCCGATGGATAATTACAGCCCCATCGTGCAGGAGCGTCGAGGTCTGGAAGATCGTCTGTAAGAGCTCCCGCGATACCCGCGCCTGCAAAGGAACTCCTTTATCGGTGAACACCCGCGAGTCGATTGGCTGATCTGGCTCGATCACAATCAGCGCCCCTGTCCGATTTTGAGAGAGTTCTCGCACCGCCTGCACCACCTCCTCCACCAACTCTTCCTCTGGGTCGTCCTCGTTGTTGCCTTCTGGATCTACCCACTCTATGCGGATGGCTTTTGCCAGTTGCTCCAAGAGCCGCCGAAACTCCGGCTGAAAGAGTACCCCCATCGCTATAGCCGCAGCAAGGAGCAGGCGATCCAAAATCAGGTGCACCAGTGGCAGCGAGGCTGTGGCCAGATACAGCACCAGGAGCACCATAAATCCCCGCACCAGCACCCCGGCCCGGCTCTCGCGGGTGTAATAGAGGGCCAAAGCCAATAGCAAGACGGCCAGAGCCCAGTCCAACAGGCTGAGAACGTTAAATTGCTGTAGCCAAGCCCATAAGGCCGCCAGCATGCCGAAAAACCCCGTTCACGCTCCCCTCGTTGCGGACCCTTTGCCTACGCCATCCTGCGCCCCAGAACCTTTTGGTTCCGGAACCCCTGTTGGACTGCGGCCCCCTGACCAGCCTACCACTCACCTCCTACCTGTCTTCCAGTCTTTCCTGCCCGAGAGCCAGCGGGGTCACTGCTGCAGAAAAAACCAAGCCCCCCTCAACAGCAACGGTTACAGGCAGCCATCTCTTCCCTTCACCGTTGCAAGCGCTCCGGTAAGATGTCCTGACGGATCAAATCCGCATAAGTTTCCCGCCGCAGGATCAACTGGACCTCACCCTGGTTGACCAGCACCGCCGCTGGCCGAGGGAAGCGGTTGTAATTGGAGGCCATGCTGTAGTTGTAGGCCCCGGTGGCCAACACAACTAGGACGTCGCCAGGCGCTGGGTTGGGCAAAAGCACATCTTTCAAGAGCACATCCCCCGACTCGCAGTGTTTGCCGGCCACTGTTACCCGCTGGGTGGCCTCGGCTTCAGGGCGGTTGGCCAAGAGGGCAGTGTAGCGGGCCCCATAGGTGATAGGACGGGGGTTGTCGGACATGCCGCCGTCGATGGTGACGTAGAGGCGGCCTTCGGGAAGGTCTTCGCTGGGCGGGATCCGTTTTTGCCCCCCCAGGGTATAAGCGGTAACAGCAGCCGGGCCAATCACGGATCGTCCAGGCTCGCAGAGCACCTTGGGCAGGGGGAGCCCGGCGGCGGTGAAACTCTGCCGCACGGCAGTGGCTACCGCTTCCACCCACTCTGGGATGGACGGGGGATCGTCGGATTCGACATAGCGGATCCCCAGGCCGCCGCCCACATTGAGCTCCTGGAGGGGCAGGCCTCTGTCTAACCCTTGCCGCCAGATCTGAGCCAGTACCCCCGCCAGGTCGCGGTGTCCTTGCAGATCAAAAATCTGAGACCCAATATGAGCGTGGAGCCCGACGCAGTGCAGTTGGGGATGGGCTGCCAGAAAATCAAACACCTCCGGCAGTTGCCACTGGCCAATGCCGAATTTGCTGTCGGTTTGGCCGGTGCGGATGTACTCATGGGTGTGGACGTCAATGCCGGGGTTAACCCGCACCAATAAGCGGGCGGGTCGTTCAGGGGTGACCAGAGCA
Source organism: Synechococcus sp. H60.3 (assembly GCF_047462295.1). Classification (NCBI taxonomy): domain Bacteria; kingdom Bacillati; phylum Cyanobacteriota; class Cyanophyceae; order Synechococcales; family Synechococcaceae; genus Synechococcus; species Synechococcus sp. H60.3. Next base: position 13,486 of record NZ_JANSIY010000025.1, read on the forward strand.
GCTACCTGCTGCAGCTCGTAGAGGCTATCCGCCACCAGGGTGCAGCCCACCTCCAGGGCCATGGCCAGCTCCTCTGCCGACTTGGCGTTGCCGTGCAGGTAGAGCTCCTCACCCCTGGCCCCTGCTTGCAGGGCAGTGTACAGCTCGCCGCCGGAGGCCACGTCTAGCCCCAGCCCTTCTTGCAGCGCCAAAGCACAGATGGCCAAGCAGTTCCAGGCTTTCGTGGCATACAAGACTTGGGATTGTCCAGGGTAGCAGCGGGCCCAGGTGTCGCGATAGAGGCGGCAGGCCTGCCGCAGGGTCCATTCGTCCAGGATGTAGAGGGGGGAGCCAAACTGACGTACCAACTCCACCACGTCACAGCCGCCAATCTCCAGGTGGCCCTGGCTGTTGACGCGGCTGGTTAACGGCTGCAGCGACTGGTTGGGAGAAACGGATTTGACAGAAGGGGGCGTGCCGAGGGTTGAAACCATAGTCGCAAGCTAGAAGACTGCCTTCCACCCTACCAAGTTTTCTCTCCAGTTTGGCCGGGGAGAGATCCCCTCAACCCCCCAGAGGTTGCTCCTGGGCATTTACATCCTTTTTTCTGCTACTATAGGGAACCAGCGTCTGTGGGTCGATGCCCGAGTGGTTAAAGGGGGCGGACTGTAAATCCGCTGGCTTACGCCTACGTTGGTTCGAATCCAACTCGGCCCACCACGCTGCCCACGTAGCTCAGTGGCAGAGCACCCCCTTGGTAAGGGGGAGGTCACGAGTTCAATCCTCGTCGTGGGCTTAGGCGCAAACTTCCAGCTCTGCAGGTTGGGGTTTCCCTTCCCCTGCCCTGACAATCTCGCCGCTAAGAGAGAAAGCCCGCGTAGCAGTGATGCGCACTGGCACCAGGGATCCCTGCAATGGCTCGGGATCGCCGTCGAAGAAGACGATGCGGTTGCCGCGGGTACGTCCCATCGCTTGGCGGGGGTTTTTGGGGTTGGGGCCTTCCACCAGCACCTCCTGCACCTGGCCCAGCAGGCGGGCGCTGCGGGCGGCAGCCACCTCCGCTACCAAGCGGTTGAGCCGTTGTAGGCGGTCGCTCTTTTCCTCTTCCGGCACTTGGTCGGGCCACTCCGCCGCTGGCGTGCCCGGGCGGGGAGAGTAGGCGGCAGTATTGAGGAAATCAAAGCCGATATCCTGCACCAGTTGCAGGGTTTCTTGAAACTGGGCTTCCGTTTCACCGGGGAAGCCAACGATGGCATCGGCGCTGATGGTGGCCTCGGGCATGTACTGGCGGATGAGCTGGATGAGCTGGCGGTAGCGCTCCTGGGTGTAGCCGCGCCGCATCCGCTTGAGGACTTCGTCACTGCCCGCCTGGAAGGGGATGTGGAAGTGCTCGCAGACCTTGGGCAGCTCGGCACAGGTGGCAATGAGCTCTTCAGTGAAGTAGCGCGGGTGGCTGGTGGCAAAGCGAATCCGCTCGATCCCTTCCACCGAGTGGACAAAGCGCAGCAAGCTGGCCAGGTTGGTCTTGGGATCCAGATCCCGCCCGTAGGCGTCGATGTTTTGCCCCAGCAAGGTGACCTCGCGATAGCCGGCCCCGGCCACCTCCTCAATCTCGGCGCGGATGGCCTGCGGCTGGCGCGATTGCTCCCGTCCCCGCACCAGCGGCACAATGCAGTAAGTACAGCGCTCATTGCAGCCGTAGATAACGTTGATCCAGGCCGTCACCCGGCTATCCCGGCGGGGTTTGGTGATGTCTTCCGGGATCTCGATGGGCTCAGTGGCCACCACCTGGTTGCCAGCCTCCACCTGGGCCAGCAGATCCCCCAGGCGGTTGACGTACTGGGGGCCCATGACCAGGTCGAGCTCTGGGACGCGGCGTAGCAGCCGCTCTCCCTCCTGCTGGGCCACGCAGCCGGCCACGATCAGCTTGATGGCGGGGTTTTTCCGCTTGCGCTGCGCCTGGATGCCCAGGTAGGAATACACCTTTTGCTCAGCGTTGTCGCGGATGGTACAGGTATTGAAGAGAACCAAGTCTGCCTGTAGCTCGTCTTCGGCGGGCACATACCCCAGTGACTCCAGGATCCCGGCCATGCGCTCGCTGTCGGCCCGGTTCATTTGACAGCCAAAAGTGATGATGGAGTAGGTGGGAGCAGCCATGGCAAGACCAGAAGACAACGCAAGCAACCTTTACCTTTGAGCTTAGCGGATCCTTGGTGGCGGCGGAGGCGACCGCAGGTGCCGCCCACTGCCTCTCTCTCCGCTTGTTAGTCCGGCATGAGGGCGTGAACCTGCCTGCTGCCGTTGGGGTAGAGCAAGGCGCGCTTGGGGCCATGGATGGGATCCTCCACGATAATGGTTTGGTCGCGGCTGGCTCCCAGGGAGACGATGGCAATCGGTACCTGCATCAACTGGGCCAAAAACTTCAGGTAGTCGTAGGCTTCGGGAGGCAAGTCCTCAAGGGAGCGGCAGTCTTTGGTGGAGCACTTCCAGCCGGGCAGGGTTTCATAAATGGGCTTGCACTGGGCAAAGACGCGGGCATCGCTGGGAAAGTGACGGATCTCGCGCCCCTGGTACTCATAGGCAACGCACACCTTGATCTCGTCTAGGCCGTCCAGCACATCCAATTTGGTGATGGCCAGGCAGTCGAGGCCGTTGATCCGCACGGCATAACGCCCAATCACGCCATCGAACCAGCCGCAGCGCCGCTGCCGCCCGGTGGTGGTGCCAAATTCGGCTCCCGCTGCCCCCAGGTAAGCGCCAATCTCGTCCTTGAGTTCGGTGGGGAAGGGGCCTTCGCCGACGCGGGTGGTGTAGGCCTTGGCTACCCCAATTACCCGGTCGATGCTGGTGGGGCCGATCCCGGCACCAACGCAAGCGCCACCGGCAATAGGATGGGAGGAAGTGACATAGGGGTAGGTGCCGTAGTCGAGATCCAGCAGCGTGCCCTGTGCCCCCTCGAAGAGAATATTTTGCCGCTCTTCGATGGCCTGGGTGAGGAGCAGGGCGGCGTCGGTGACGTAGGGGCGCAGCCGCTCCGCATAGGCCAGGTATTGCTCGATGATTGGCTCAGGATCCAGAGGGGGTAGGTTGTAGATTTTTTCCAGCAAAACGTTCTTGTAGGGAATGGCCCAACTGAGGCGCTCCCGCAGTTGATCGGGATACATCAAGTCCACGACGCGGATGCCCATGCGCTCGGCCTTGTCGGCGTAGGTGGGGCCAATGCCTCGCCCGGTGGTGCCCAGCCTATAGATGCCGCGCCGCTCTTCCTCGGCCACGTCGATGACACGATGGTAGGGCAGGGTCACGTGGGCGGTTTCGGCGATGTAGAGGTTGTGGGTGGAGATCCCCAGTTGGTGCAGTTGGTCGATCTCGGCCAGCAACACCTCAGGGTCGATCACCGTGCCACTGGCGATGATGCAGCGCTTGTCGGGGTAGAGGATGCCGGAGGGGATCAGGTGCAGCTTAAAGATTTGGCCCCCCACCACCACGGTATGTCCTGCGTTAACCCCGCCTTGGTAGCGGACGACCACATGCGCCTTTTCACTGAGGAGGTCGGTGATCTTACCTTTTCCTTCGTCGCCCCACTGGGCACCGACAACCACAACGTTTGCCAAGAGCTTCTCCTACAGTCTGTGAACGGCACAAAAAATCCCCTTTGCGGGGTTGCTGCACTAATTTACCCCATTGCTCGGGGGGGTGTTGAGGGTGTTTGACAAAAAGGTTAACAATCGATTAACTTTTCCGTCCTCAACTCCCCGGCTTGAACAGGCCGATGGCGGTCACTTGGTTGGAGCCCACCGCAAAGACAAAGGACAGGCCCAGGGCATCGTAGTTGACGTAGTAGCGATCCTCCCGCAGGTATTCCCGACTGCCTTTGGGGTAGGGCACCACCTCGTTGTAGCCGTTTTCGCCGGGGCCGCCGTAAACAGCAACCACTTCCGAGTAGGTGGAGCCAATGCGGATCCCTTCGCCAGTCATGGCTTCGGGGTGGGTGGTGTAGATGCGGTCGGCAAAAAAGCTATTGAGAACGCCCGGACGGCGGTAGGCAAAGAGGATGTAGTCTTGCAAGTAGAAGATCTTCAGGTCGCTGTTGGGCTGGAAGACGTTGGCCCGCGACTCGGCGGGGATTAGATCCACGTTGCCCAAAAGGTGGGTATCGACGTTGCGGGTATCCATGCCCAGGACAAAACGACCGACGCGGCCCTCTTGAACCAGGACGGTGGGGCGGGGCGGGGGGCTGGGGCGGCGGGGGGGCAGGGCCAGGGCTTCTAGGGCGGCCTTGAGCCAGGCATTCTCATCCCCCTCCACCCTTTGCAGGGGCACCAAACCCTGGGCCAGGGGGCGTCCATCGCCTGTTTTCCAAGTGGCTACGGCCAGTTCCACTGCCGCGCCAGAAGGCAGGGCAAAGAAGCGGGTCTGGCGCTCGCTGCCTTGGGTGGTCTGTCCCACAATAACGGTGCTGCCGCTAGCTCCCAGCTGGGCTGCCAGGAGGGTAGCCCCCTGGCGGGTGTTGCCATCGACAAGGACGGCCAACGGGATCCCGGCGGCGAGGGGCAAGTTTTCACTGTTCCAGGGGGTAGGCTGGCCAAAGCGGTCTTCGGTAACCAGCAGCGGCTGCATGGAGCGGGGCAAAAATAGGCGTGCCACATCCGCTACCACCTGGGGGTCGTAGCCGATGGAGCCGCGCAGATCCAGGACGACGCCCTGGCTGTAATCCTGGGTGTAGAGGGCTTGGCGGATCTGCTGGGCGGTGGCAGGGGTGAGCTCCGGCACTGCCAGGTAAACCTGGCGCGGCCCAATCTGACGCGCCTGGAGGGATGGACGAGGGCGGTTGAGCAAGTCCCTAAAGCTTTGCGGATCCCAGAAGCGATCGGCGGGATCCCCATATTCGCGCAGGATCTCTCGAATTAGCTCATACTCAACTTCGATGGGCGGGCGGGGATCCCTGTAGGTGCGGGCCAACAGGCGGGTGTAGAGGTCGTTGTAGTTGACCGCAGCAGCCTGGTTGCCCGCCTGCCAAGACTCGTTGATGAACAGCCCCACCAGATAGCGCAGATCCTGGCCCAGGGCTGGCGCAGGAGAAGGGGGCCGAAGCACGGGATTGGCTGGCGCCCCTTGGGAGGGAGAAGCTGGCGCAACAGTTGGCTCCTCAATTGAGGGGACGACCGGAACGGGTGGCAGGGCTGCCTGGCCCATCACGCTGGCTGGAAGGATCCCGCCGATTGCCACGGCCATTGCCCACACTCTTCCTGCCTGCGCCCATCTCTTCATGGCGACCTGCCTTTTTGCAGAGGCTGCGAATAGAATAAACCCCGCGCACTCCCTTCTGCCACTGTCCGCAGTGGGGGGTGCCTATTTTTTGCCTCTCAAAACCCTAGCGGTTGTAGGTCTGGAGGTAAGGGCAACCCTGGCAGGTTCTAGCTCTCGGCAGACCAGATTTTGCGGATGGGCAGGGTAAAGCCGGGCAACACGTCTTCTCCCAACAAGGTTTCTGGGTCTTCCACCAGCTCCGGCGCCTGTCCTGGCCGGTAGATCATCACCCGCTTGGCCTTGGGATCCAAAAGCCACCCCAAGCGGCAGCCGTTGTCCAAGTGCTCCTGCATCTTGGCCTGGGCTTGAACCCAAGAATCGGTGGGCGAGAGGATCTCCACCACAAAATAAAAGTGTCGGTCTAGTTTAGCCGACGTGAGCGGTGGGGTTGACCAGGCCAATTACTTGGGTGTAGGCGCCGCGAGCCTGGGTCACCCCGATGGTGCGCTCAGCTTTTTCGATCATGGGGCGGCGCAGGCTGACCACCAAAAATTGTGCCTGGCGGGATTGCTGCCAGATCATGTCGGCCAACTTTTCCACGTTGGCCCCATCCAAAAACATGTCCACTTCGTCAAAGGCATAAAAGCTGGAGGGGCGAAACCGTTGCAACGCAAAAATAAAGCTGAGGGCCGTCAAGGATTTTTCTCCGCCCGACATGGCGCTGAGACGACGCACCGGCTTGCCTTTGGGGCGGGCCACCAGGGTCAGACCCCCAGCCAAAGGATCCTCTGGGTTTTCCAATTCCAAGTAGCCCTCGCCCTCGGAAAGCTGGGCAAAGATGGTCTGGAAATGGCTGTTGATGGCATGGAAGGCATCCAAAAACGCTTGGCGGCGCAGAGTAGAAAAGTTCTCGATGCGCAGCAGCAATTCGGTGCGCTCTTGGTGCAGGGTTGCCAGTTTGGCGCTGAGATCCCCTAGGCGGGCTTGGGTCTGTTCATATTCGGCGATGGCCAACATGTTCACCGGCTCCAGGGATCGCAATTGCTCTTCGATTTTGCGTTTTTGCTGCTGCAGCTCGTCTAGGGTCAGGTGGGGGGGCAAGGGGGGAAGGGGATGCGGCAGCGCTTGGGCCGCAGCTTGCAGTTGGGTTTGCAGTTGGGCCAGGATGGCCTCTTTTTCTTGCTGTTGGGTGAGGGCGTTGTAGCGTTCCCATTCCAGGCGTTGGAGCTGCTGCTGTTGGGCGCGCAGTTGAAATTCCTGCCGCTCTCGCTCTTGGCGCAGGTGGGCGAGGCGGGCTTCAATCTGGCCCATCTGTTGCCGTTGCTCGGCAATGTGCTGCTGGATTTGGGCGAGAGTGGCCTGGGCCTGGGCGATTTGCTCTTGAAGTTGGGCCTGACGCCGTTCGCCCTCTTGCAGGCGCTCCTGGTGGTGCTGGATCTGGGCCTGCTTCAGGTGTTGCTGGCTGAGGTTCTCCTGTTGCTGTCGCTCTAGGTGGGCCAGGTGGTGTTGCAGCTCCGCCAGGTGGCTCTCCTGCTGCTGCACTGTCTGCTGCAGTTGCTGCCAGTGCTGGTTGACCGGGGATCCCTCCAGTTGGCTGAGCTTGAGGGTGAGGGCGGCCAGGCGCTGTTGCAAGGGATCCCAGCGGAGTTGAATCTGGTGCAGCCGCTGCTGGATCTGGTGGCTTTCGCTTTGCCATTGCGTCAGGGATCCCTGTAGGTGTTGCAGGCGGGCCTGCTGGTTTTGGCAATCGGCCTGGTGTCGCTCCAGATATTGCCGGGCTTGCAGGGCATCCTGGCGGGCCAGGAGCAGGGTCTGGGCCAGTTGTTTTTCGCGGGCTTGGGCGGCTTTTAGGCGAGGGGTGAGGGCGGCCAGCAGCGCTTCCAGATCGGCCAGGCGGGCGCGCAGGGCTTCCCCTTCCGAGTGTTCGCCGGCAGAAAAATGGATCCCCTGTCGCTGCGGGCTGGTGCCGCCGCTGATGGCCCCTGAGGTTTCCAGCAGCTCCCCTTCCAGGGTGACCATGCGGTGCTGGCCGATGTAGGGCCGGGCCAGCTCCAGGCTCTGGAAAACCAGGGTGGATCCGAGCACAAAGCCAAAAACATCTCGGTAGCGCTCTTCAAAGTGCACCAAACGAATGGCGTAGTCGATCAGACCGTTTAAGTTGAGGGGGGCGGGCGGGCGGGCGGGCGGCAGCTTGTTCAGAGGCAAAAAGGTGGCGCGCCCCAGTTTTTCCCGCTTTAAGAGGTTGATGGCGCTGACGGCGACGCTGTCATCTTCCACCACCACAAAGTGCAGTCGGTTGCCTGCCGCGATCTCCAGCGCCAGTTGATACTGGGGATCCACCTGCCCCAACTGGGCCACCAATCCCAAAACCCCCGGCAGGCGGGCGCTCAGGATGGCCTGGGTGGCGCGGGATCCCTGGGATTCTTGCAACACTTGGCGGCGGGTCTCCCATTTGTCCAGTTGCCGCTGCTTGGCGTGGAACTCGGCGGCCAGCCGCTCGTGGGTGGCGCGATCCAGCTCCAGGTTGGATTGCAGTTGCGCCAGCTCTTGGGCCAGGGCCTGCACCTGGGCTTCCGACTGCCGGCAGGCCTGTTCCAGCTCGGCGGTGAGGGCCAGGTGGGATCCCAGCCACGTCTCGATCTGGGCGATCTCCGCCTGGGTCTCCTGGCTTTGCCGTTCCAGTTGCCGTTGTCGCTCTTGCAGGCGAATTTGCTCCTGCTGCAGAGGCTCCTGTTCGGCGCGGATCTCTTCGAGGTGGCGGGTGAGGTAGCGCTGCTGCTTGACCCAGGCCTCGGCAGATTGGGCCAGGGCCCGCAGTTGTTCGCGGCTTTGCTCCAGGCTGATTCGGGCTTTCTGCACCTGGGCTTGCAGGGATCCCTGGGCTTGGGCCAGTTGCTCCTGTTGGCTTTGCAGGTGTTCCAGCTCTGTCTGCAGGTGCTGCTGTTGGGTTTGGCGCTCCTGCTGCAGGCGCTGCGCTTGCTCGATTTCCTGCTGCCAGGCTGCGATCTGTTGGCTGAGCTGTTGCCGTTGCACTTCGGTGGCAGCGATCTGGGCCTGCAGGTGCAGGTATTCTTCCTCCCCCAGGGCGTGGATGCGGCTTTGCAGCTCGCTCAGGGCGGCTTCGGCCTGCTGCAACTGCTCGCTCAAGGTCTGCACCTGAGCAGTGGCTTGCTCCTGAGCTGCCAAAAGCTGACGAATGGCTGCCTGGGTTGCTTCCACTTGGGCTTGCAAATGCCGCCAGAGCAACACCTGTTGCTGCTGCTCCAGCGTTTGCCACTGCAGCCGCAGTTGCTGGTACTGCTGCGCCTTTTCGCTCTCCTTGAGCAGCCGCTCTCTTTGGGCTTGCCATTCCTGCTCGATGAGCCGGAAGCGCTCAATTTGTTCTCGCACCCCCTCCAGCTTGGCGTTGGCCTGGGCGATCTTGCGGTCGAAGGTGGCCACCCCCGCCAATTCGTCGAGGATCTGCCGCCGCTCCTTGGAGTTCATGGAGATGATGCTGGTAACATCCCCCTGCAAGACAACGTTGTAGCCGTTGGGGTAGATGTGCATCGCCTCCAGTTGCTCGTGCAGCTCGCTCAGGGTGCAGGGCACATCGTTGATGTAGAAGGTGCTGGTGTAGGGCAGGGAGTCGGGATCCTCCCCCTTGCCGGGGCTGACCCGCAGCCGACGGCTGACTTTCCATTCTCTGGGCTGGCCATCTTCTCCCGGCCCCAGATCGAAGGTGACGGAAACGTGGGTCTCCACCCGCCGGTTGCTGTTGAGGCTGCCGGAATGCACCAGATCCGAAAGCCTCTCTGCCCGCATCCCCCGTGAGGAAGACAGCCCCAGCGCAAATAGGATCCCATCCAGGATGTTAGACTTGCCGGAGCCGTTGGGGCCGGAGATGACCGTAAAACCCGGCAACAGGGGCAGCGAGGTCGTGCTGCCAAACGACTTAAATCGGGTCAGCTCGATCCGCTTGATGTACATCCCACCCCATATCTGGTGCAACCAGCAGCAGATGATGGCACCAGGCTAGCACGGGTAGTGCAGCCTGCCCAGCCTCTAAGAAGGCCCAGGATCTGGGCTTGGATCGACGAGCAGATCGGCCTTTTGCAAAAGACGATGCACCTCTGCCTGTAGCTCTGGCCACTTGTAGGTGAGCAGGTTGGGCTTGGGGATGAGCAGCAACTGGTAGCCAGGCTTTAGGTTTGGACAGAGAGGCCGTATGGCCTCCCGCAGGCGACGCCGCAGCCGGTTCCGCCGTACCGCCGATTTGCTCACTTTTTTGCTAACTGCCAACCCCACCTGGCTGGGGATCCCTTCACACCCTGGGGGCATCGGCTGAAACAGAAGGGTCAAGCCCGCACCGGAACGACGCTGCCCCGCTTGGTAAAGCGCCTGGAAAGCTCGCCGATCCCGCAAGCGATAAGGAGCAGGCAGCATGGTGGCGGATCCCACCCTGAATTCAACAAAGGGCCCTGCCCTTAAAGCCGAATCGCGCCTCAAGAAACAGCCAGGCGATAACGCCCCTTGGCCCGCCGCCGCCGCAAGACTTGCCGCCCGGTTGCTGTGCGCATTCTGGCCCGAAACCCAGAGACGCGAATGCGTCTGCGATTGGTGCCACGAAGGGTACGCTGAGTCATGGTGTAGACCCACTCATCATGTCAACAAGGCCTGCTGCGGCTGGTGAGGGGGAAGCCCAGTCCACTTGCAGACAATCAGCAAGGTGCCATTCTAGCAGGCTCGACGGAAAATTGCTAGATTGGCCGCCCCACGCCGAGCAGCTAAATTGGGAATCCCAAGTCCAAGTCGAGAGAGCAGAGGCACTGGGTTGGCGCCCCTGTTCTCTTTGGGCTTTGGCTGTGTCGTTCTGGGTGTGTGGTGTGGATATCTCCCTAGATCAACTCTGGGACGAAGCTCTGGGGCATCTACAGGTGCAGCTCAGCCGTCCAACCTTTGAGGCTTGGATCAAGACGGCGCGGCCTGAGTCGTTGGTGGACAATCGCCTCACCATCTCGACTCCTAGCGAATGGGCGCGGGGCTGGCTGCAAAAGCACTACGCCTCCACCATCACTGAGGTGGTGCAGCGGGTGGCCGGGATCCCTTTGCAGGTGGAGTTTTCCGTCGCTCCCCAGGCCTTGGTGGAAGAAGACCCTCCTTCAACAGCGGCTGGGGCCTCAACCTCCCGCTGGGCCGGCAGTTTTCCGGCTTCCGCCACCCTGGGGCTGGAGGTGAGCGGCAGCCTGCCCATGCGAGCTCCGGATCTCAACCCCAAGTATTCCTTCTCGCGTTTCGTGGTTGGTCCCAACAACCGCATGGCTCATGCGGCGGCCTTGGCCGTGGCCGACAAGCCTGGGCGGGCCTACAACCCGCTGTTTCTCTGCGGCGGAGTAGGGTTGGGCAAAACCCACCTCATGCAGGCCATCGGCCACTACCAACTGGAAGCGAATCCCCAGGCCAAAGTCTTTTACGTGTCCACCGAGCGCTTCACCAACGATTTAATCGACGCCATCCGGCGAGACAGCATGCAGTCTTTCCGGGAGCACTATCGAGATGTGGATATTTTATTGGTGGACGACATTCAATTTATCGAAGGCAAAGAGTACACCCAAGAGGAGTTTTTCCACACCTTTAATACGCTGCATGAGTCAGGCAAACAGATCGTACTGGCCGCCGACCGCTCCCCTCACCTCATCCCTCGGCTGCAGGAGCGGCTCTGTTCTCGGTTTTCGATGGGCTTGATTGCGGAAATTCAACCGCCGGACATCGAGACCCGCATGGCCATTCTCAAGAAAAAAGCCGAGTACGAGGGGATGAGCCTGCCGTCTGAGGTCATTGAATACATTGCTACCACCTACACCAGCAACATCCGCGAGCTGGAGGGTGCCCTCATCCGTGCTGTTGCCTACGTCTCCATTTCCGGCCTGCCGATGAGTGTGGAGACCATTCAGCCCATTCTCAACCCTCCCAGTGAGCCCAAGGAGATCACGCCCGACATGATTATCGACGTAGTCTGTGAAGCATTCGGCATCGACCGAGAAAGCTTATTGGGATCCTCCCGCAAGCGAGACATCAGCCAAGCGCGGCAAATTGCTATGTTTTTGATGCGCCACTACACCAACCTCAGCTTGCCCAAAATTGGCGATTACTTTGGAGGAAAAGATCACACCACGGTTCTCTATAGCTGTGAGAAAGTTAGCCAGTTGCAGCGGGAAAATCTGCAATTCGAGCGGCAACTGCAAAACCTGGCCCAGCGGCTGCGAGTCATGGCCAACAGCCGAAACAGCTAGTCTTTGCATTGCCGTTGTCGGGCCCTCCTTGTGGTCTCATCCTACGCTGCTGAGAGCCGCGACCCCCGTGAGTTTGCATGAAAAAAGATGAAAGATCCTTTTGGAAGCAGCTACAGTTGAGGACGGGAGGGGCGGGGGTTGCAGGTGATAGGGCAATCTGGTAGAGGGCTTTGCCTGGGTATGCTGCTTCTTGGGGCTGGGCTGATGCCAGCATCGCCGGCCTGGGCCAATTCGACCCAAGCGAGCCGCAGGGAAGCGGATCCGCGGCCAACTGCCCTCTCAGCCGTTCTAGATCTGGGGCTGGATAGCCAAATTGTGGAGGATAGCCCCGTGTTGCGCCGCTGGCTGCAAGGCCCTCCCAATCTTCTGGAAGAAATCCGCGATACTCCTGTCTTGCCCACCCGTTTGCAGGCGGGTTTCGAGTCGGCTTCTGAGTGGCGAATCAGCTTGCAGGACTTGCGCCTGGGAGATCGCCTCACCCTCAGCGGCGACTATCGCCAATCTTCTGAGAACCCAGAAATCCGCCAGTACGGGTCAGAGGTGCGTTACTTTCTTGCCCCCATGGGATCCCGCTTGAATCTGGCCCCCCAACTGGGCTATCGAGCCTTGGAACAAAAGAACCGCCGCCTCAGCGGGGTGAGCTATGGGGCTTTTGCCGTTTTGGCCCTGGCGCCCGGAGCCGCCGACTTGACTGGCAGCTACACTTGGGTGGCCCCGCAGGAGCCGGAAGAAGGACAGGCCACCCTAGCGGAGATCACTGCTGCCTACGCCATTAGCCCTTCCCTTCGTCTCGCTGCCCGCTACAGCCTGCGCCACTCGAGCTTGGCGCGGGAATCCAGCGTTGGCGTTGGCCTGGAGTGGATCCCCTAGAGGCGCACCGCCTGCACAAAAGCCACCCAGCCGAAGCTGAGATAGCGCTCCAAGCGCAACCCCACCTGGGCAAAGTGCTGGCGCAACTGGTCTGCGGAGAAAAAGCGAAGGCCGGTCGCCTCCAGCCAGTGCTGCACCGTCTGCCCCCATCCCTGCACCTGCTGGCTGTGCATCGAGACAAACACCCCGCCAGACCGCAAGATGCGGGCCACTTCCCGCAAGCAGGGATCCAAGGGCACCTCGTTCAGGGTGGCGCCGCTGATCACCGCCCCAAAGGCTGACGAGGCGAGGGGAAGCTGTTCCGCCCGGGCTCGCACTAGGCTGTAGTGCTGCCAGTGGGGCTGGGCCTGTTGGGCTGCCTCGGCCAGTACCCCTGCCGCATTGTCCAGGCCAATCACCGTCCGCTGCGGATCCCTGGCCAGGAGGAGGCGGCTCCAGTACCCCCCTGCCGTGCCCAAGTCCAAGACAGGATCTGCCTCCCCCACCAGCTCCGCCAACAATCGGCCTTCCCGCTCGCTGGCGAAGCTCTCCCCCGATAACAGCGACAGCGCCCAGGGCCGCCACAGGCGATCGTAGCCCCAGGCAAAGCCGGGCAGATGGGCAATGGCCTGAGCTGGAGTGAGGGGCAACTCCGGCGAGGTGGCTAGAAAATCCACCGCCCCGGAAGATAGGAGAGGGTAAACCTGGCCACAGCGGGGACAATAAACCCGATCCACAGCAGACCCTGGCTCCCGCGCTGGCGGCAAGCTCAGCCCTTCCTGACCACAGCTTAGGCAGCGGTAGAGGTGAACTGGCAGAGCAGAGAGAGAAGAAAGCATGACACAGCAGAGTAGCTTGGTAGCCCCGTACTCAGCGCTCCGCGCCGCTAGCGCGAGTAGGGCGGGGCGGAAAAGCCTTCGAGCAGCTTTAGCTGCTCACCAATGATGCGAGTCGTTAATACAGTTTAGTTTTGGATCGCCACTCAGCAACAATGGACTACGGCTGTCAACAGGTTCTGATTCAGGACAGGAAGCTACAGTCTGTTAAGGAATCAAGGGGTACAGTAGCAACACTTAGCAAACCAACTTCGGAAGGAGGATGGATTGATCAGGAGTAAACAAGTCTGCACTATCTGCTCCACGCTATACTTCCCAACTCTGGAAAGCTGCCGAATAAAATGCTTCAACACCGACCCCATCATCTCAATAGGATTCAATTCCGGTGCATACACAGGTAGGTATAGGATTCGCGCTCCTGTCCCCCTAATCAATTCCTCAACCTCCCGACTCCGATGAATATTTAAATTGTCCATAATCACAACCTTCCTCGCCTCTAGCTTCGGACATAACTCGCTTCTCAAAAACTCCAAAAAATCCCCTTTCTTCATCCCACCCTTGATGACACGACA
>NZ_JANSIY010000026.1:0-20398 GCF_047462295.1 Synechococcus sp. H60.3
GGCTACCATTCGCGTCAGCGGCGCGTAGCGCTTAAGCCCGCTCCGTACCGCTTAGCGGTCGGAGCCGGGTAGTTTACGGTCTTGCTGGGTGAATCGAGAGAGAACTTGCTGCCAAAGGTGGGCAAGCTGGGATCCCCTGCCCTTGGCGTACAGCAGGCGGGATCCCTCTGCCTGAGGATCGGGTTCTAGGCGCAGCCAGAGGTAGGTTGCTGGCAAGTAGGGCAGGTACTGAGGCCATTCGATGGCGGTGATCCCAGCTTGGCTCCAAAGTTCTTCCAGCCCCAGATCGTCGAGAGCTGAGGACTCGGCTCCGCCAGAGGGGGATCCCAGACGGTAGAGATCGCAATGAAAAAGAGGGATCTGTCCGGTGTGGTATTCCTGGAGCAGCACGAAGGTGGGGCTGTCGATGGGTTCAGGGATCCCCAAGCCCTGGCCTAGGCCCTGTACAAAGGTGGTTTTGCCGCTGCCCAGGTTCCCTTCTAGAAGGATCACTAGGCCGGGAGGGGAGTTTATCCTGCTCCTGCCCTGGGGGTTGTGTTGCTGGCCTGAAGAGTCAAGGAGGCGAACGGCAGCCTGGGCTACCAGGGCCGCCAGCGATTGGGTGGCAGCGGCAGAGGGCAACACCAGAGGAGAAGCTTGTTGCCAAAGCTCTTCATCTCGTGCGCTCGCCATGGCTTACGGCTCCTTCGAGGGGTGCTCAGGGGTGGGGATCCCTGTCGAGAGATCAGGTGAGGGCCTCACTGGGCTTAGGTGAGCAGAAGCACGTCTTTGGGCGGTCAGCATCACGGCCAAGCCAGCTCCGATGAGCAACAGGCTCACTCCCTGGGCCACTCGCAAGGACCCCAGCATGAGGCTGTCGGTGCGCAGCCCCTCGATCCAGAAGCGTCCAAGGCTATACCCCAGCAGGTAGAGACCCAGGAGGCTACCAGGCGGAGGCTGACGCCGATAGCTCAAAAAGAGCAGGATCCCGAAGAGGCCCAAGTTCCAGAGGGACTCGTACAGAAAAGTGGGATGCACACGGGATCCGTCGGGGAGCTGTAGCTGGATCCACAGAGAACTATCCGGAGGCAAAACCTCTCCATAGGCCTCGTTGTTGAAGAAGTTGCCCCAGCGACCGATGCTCTGGCCAAGGCTGAGGGAAGGAACGATGCAATCGGCCAGCAGCCAGAAGTTCAGCCGCTGCCGGCGGGCAAATAGGTAAAGTGCCGCACTGCCCCCCAGCAAAGCGCCATGGATGGCCATCCCCCCCTGCCAGAGGGCCAGGACTTTCCACCAAGGGCCATCTCGATATCGCTCCCACTCAAAAGCCACGTAGTAAAAACGGGCAAGGGGCAGGGATCCCACCACCAGCCACAGCAGCAGATCAGACATGGAATTGGGGGGAAGACCGCGCCGTGCCGCCAGGTGGCGGGCCAGGAGCAAGCCCAGCACCATGGCTAAGCCGATCAGCAGGCCATACCAACGCAGGCTGAAGGGGCCCCAGGTGAACACAATTGGACCGGGGGATTGCAACACCAGGGTCATGAGCACGGCGGTATTCCTGAACTGGTCTTTCTAGCTCACTCTACCTATTCTGCGACCCTCACCCCCAGCCCCTCTCCCTGAGGGAGAGGGGAGCTGGGAACTGAGGCAAGGTACGAGCTGACTCCAATTTGGAGGGAGATAAAGGGATCCGCTGAGGGCAACAAGGCGACAATGTTAGAATGCAGGCTCGATTTTCCACCGCAACTCCTGGGGGAGGGTGCTGGCCATGACCCGAAGCAAAGCTTCTGCCGTGAACAATGGAGACGACTTGGACAAGTTGAAGTCGGAGAAACGCAAAGCTCTGGATCAGGTGTTGGGCCAGATCGAGCGCAATTTCGGCAAAGGGGCGATCATGCGCTTGGGAGATGCGGCCCAGATGCGGGTGGAGACCATACCCAGTGGCGCTATCACCCTCGACTTGGCCATGGGCGGTGGCTACCCCAAGGGGCGAATCATCGAAGTCTTCGGGCCGGAATCTTCTGGGAAAACCTCGGTTGCTCTGCACGCCATTGCCGAGGTGCAAAAACGAGGGGGAACAGCCGCCTTTGTGGATGCCGAGCACGCGCTGGATCCCACTTATGCAGCAGCTTTGGGGGTGGATATCCAGAATCTGCTCATCTCCCAGCCAGACACGGGGGAGGCAGCTTTGGAGATCGTCGATCAACTGGTGCGATCTGCTGCTGTGGACATTGTGGTGGTGGACTCGGTGGCAGCGCTGGTTCCCCGCGCCGAGATCGAGGGGGATATGGGAGATGCCCACATGGGACTACAGGCCCGCCTGATGAGCCAAGCACTGCGCAAGATTGCCGGCAACGTCAGCAAAACCGGATCAATTGTTCTGTTCCTTAACCAGTTGCGCTCCAAAATCGGCGGCATGGGCTACGGCCCCCAGGAAACCACCACCGGCGGCAATGCCCTCAAGTTCTATGCGTCGGTGCGGCTGGATATTCGCCGCGTGCAAACTCTAAAAAAAGGTGCTGAAGAATACGGGATCCGAGCGCGGGTCAAGGTGGTGAAAAACAAAGTTGCTCCCCCCTTCCGGCGGGCAGAATTTGACATCATCTTCGGCCAGGGCATCTCCAACATCGGCTGCATTGTCGATTTGGCTGAGGAGATGGGCATTCTCAAACGACGCGGTTCCTGGTACAGCTACAAAGAGGAGAATGTGGCCCAAGGGAGAGACAATCTGGTCGTTTACCTGAAAGAAAAGCCGGAGATCCTGGCGGAGGTGGAAGCGGCTGTGCGGGAAAAACTTTCTGCAGGGGTAACGGTTTCTGCCAGCCGACCGGGGGGGATGGAGGAGGGAGAGCAGGAAGAGATTGAGGCCCCCATCTTTGCAGATGAGGAGTTGTGAAACGAGGGCGGCTCTTTAAGCTGTGTCTCTCAACTGGGCTCGCCGCTGGCGCAAAGCTTCGTAGAGCAGCAATCCCCCTGTCATGGCCACGTTGAGGGATTCGACGCCCTCGGCCATCGGGATCCGCACCTGGGCATCGGCCTGCTGGATGGTGGATGCCTTTAGGCCAGCCCCTTCGTTGCCCAAGAGAAAAAGGGTTGGCCGGGTGAGGTCGTGATCCCAATGGCAGGTGGCCAGAGGGGAGAGGGTGGCGGCCAAAACTTGGATCCCTTGGCGACGACAGGCCTGGATCCAGGTGGGCAGGTCGGGCAAGACTTGCGGCGGGCGGCGAAACCACTGGCCGGCGGAGGCCCGCAGGACTTTGGGGTTTTCCGGATCGACGCTGTCTGCGCTTAGCCAGAGGCCATCAGCTCCGGTGGCCGCCACGACGCGGATCAGGGATCCCAAATTACCTGGATCTTGCAGGGCTTCGACCACCAAGCCCAGGCGCAACGCCTCTGGGGGAGGGGAGGCGATTTGCCGGCTAACGGCCACAGCTACAACCCCTTCCGGAGACTCGGTGGTAGAGAGGGCCGCCATCACTTCTAGGCTGACGGCCTGCCGCCGCAGATGCTGGGGCAGGCTGGCCAACAACTGGGGATGACGCTCGGCCCAATCGAAGGTGTAGCAGACAGCTCGCAGAGGCCAGCCGACCCCCAGCGCCTCTTCGAGGAGGTGGGATCCCTCTATTAAGAAGGCGCCCTGTTCCCGCCGGCCTTTGCTGCGGTGCAACTGCCGCAACTGCCGGATCCAAGGGTTTTTTGGGCTGGTGAGCAGCTCAGAAGCCATGCGGAGGAAGGGGAGAGATGGGACGGGGAAGGCTTAATCGCAGCGGCGCAGCCGTTGGATAAAAAATCCATCCCGATCCTGGCGATGGGGCCAGATGAGCAGGGGATCCCCTTCGGCGGCCCAGTGGGGATGCCGGTTCAGAAAAGACTGGATGACCGCCTCGTTTTCGGCAGGATGCAGGGTGCAGGTGGCGTACACCAACAGTCCGCCCGGCTTGAGCCAACGGGCTGCCACCTGCAACAGCCGACCCTGCAGATGGGCCAGCTCCTGCACCTGATCGGGGGTTTGGCGCCAGCGGGCATCGGCATGGCGGTGCAGGGTTCCCAGGCCGGAGCAGGGAGCGTCCAGCAACACCCGGTCGGCGCTCTGCCAGGGGGGCAGGGGGGCAGGGGGTTCGGCAGCGGCGCTCAGGGATAACAGGTCGATGGCCAGGGGACGGATCGAGCGCAAGCCTAAGCGCTGCACATTTTCCTCTAGGCGCCGCAGGCGGTGGGGATGGCGATCCAGGGCCCAGATCTCGCCGCGATCCTGCATCTGCTCGGCCATGTGGGTGGTCTTGCCGCCGGGGGCGGCACAGCAGTCAATCACCCGTTCCCCTGGCTGGGGATCCAGCCAATGCACCACCTGCTGGGCGCTGGCATCCTGAACACTCCACCAGCCCTGGGCAAAGCCCGGCAGGGCCCTGATATCGCCGGCAGGCCGCCCTAGCCGCAGGGCGCCCGGCACCTCAGGGATGGGTGAGGCGGGGATCCCCACTTCTGCCAAGGCTTGAATGACTTTGTTCACATCTGCCCGCAGCGGGTTAACCCGCAGATCCAGGTGGGGCGCTCGGTTGAACCAGGCGCACAACTGCTCGGTCTCGGCTGGCCCCAGGCGCTCCCACCAGAGGCGCACCAGCCAGTCGGGAAAGCTGTGCCGGATCCCCAAGGCCTGAATCGGATCCGTGGGCAGCGTGTCCTGTAAGGGCTTGAGGGGATCCTTTTCCGCCCCATCCAACGCTTGCCGCTGGTAGGCACGCAAGATGCCGTTCACCACCCCTGTCAGGGATCCCAGGCCCACCTGGCGGGCCAATTCCACGCTGGTGTGGATGGCGGCGCTGGGGGGGATGTGATCCAGAAAAGCCAGTTGGTAAAGGCCAAGGTGCAGAATCAGCCGCAAGTCGGGCGGTTGCTGGTGGGCAGAGCGGCGGGCAAAGCAGTCGATCAGGGCATCAAGGGTGCGGCGACGGCGGGTAATGCCGTACACTAGCTCGCTGACCAGGTGCCGGTCGGCGGGGATCAGGCGGCTATGGGCCAACAGGTGCTCCAGCACCAGGTCGGCGTAGGCGTTTTGCCGCTCGATCTTCTGCAGAGCCAAGAGGGCCAGTTGACGCGCGTTCATGGTCGCCCCAAAGGTTTTCCTATCCGCTGCCCTTGTCCAGGATCCCCGCTGGGCGATACTGGAAAAGCTCTTCTCCAGGGATCCCATCATGCCTCACGCCAGTGTCTTTCTCGAGGTGATCCCCGCCATCGACCTTTTGCAGGGCCGCGCCGTGCGTCTTTACCAAGGCGATTACGCCCAGGCGGAACAGGTGGCCGCCGACCCCATCCAGCAGGCAGAAATCTGGGCTGCCCAAGGGGCGCCTCGCCTGCACGTGGTAGACCTGGACGGGGCCAAAAGCGGGGATCCGGTTAACTTGCCCATCATTGCAGACATCGTCCGCAAACTGGCCATCCCGGTGCAGGTGGGGGGCGGGATCCGATCTCTCGAACAGGCGCGGCAGTTGCTGGACTTGGGGGTAGATCGGGTGATCGTCGGCACTGTCGCTGTGGAGGATCCCAACACTCTAGAGGCGATGACTCAGGCCTTGCCAGGACGCATCTGGGTGGGGATTGACGCCCGCCAAGGGCAGGTGGCTACCCGCGGCTGGCTGAACACCACCCCCCTGCCGGCCACCGAACTGGTGCAACGGGTACAAGCTCAAGGGGCTGCCGGGATCATCTACACCGACATTGGCCGGGATGGCACCCTGGCCGGCCCCAACCTGGAGCAGTTGCGGCAGGTTCTGGCTGTTTCCCGCCTGCCGGTGATTGCCTCTGGGGGCATCGGCTCGCTGACGGACTTACTTGCCCTGCTGAGCTTGCCGGGTTTGGCCGGAGCCATTCTGGGCAAGGCCCTTTACTCAGGAGCCATCTCCCTGCCGGAGGCGTTGCGCGCCGTGGGGCCGGGCCGCTGGCAAGATCTGCCGCCAGAAACGGGATCCCGGTGGGCCTAGGAAGAAACAGCCCTGGCAAAATTTTTGCCATACTCTATGAAACCGACATGTAACTAAACAGCTTCTGGGAAACCAACTGGGAAGGAAGCTCTTCCCCAGACTGACTCTTGTCTAGGCGTTTATGGAAGTTCCCGCCCTTCGCCCCGCCGTTCAAGCCTTACAGCCGGAGTTGGTGGCCTGGCGCCGCCACTTGCATAAGTACCCAGAGCTGGGTTTCCAAGAGAAGCAAACTGCCGCCTACATCAGCCACCGCCTGAGAAGTTGGGGGATCCCGCACCAGACCGGCATCGCCCACACCGGCATTGTGGCCACCATCGCGGGAGAAGAGCCAGGGCCGGTTTTGGCGCTGCGGGCCGACATGGATGCCCTACCCATTCACGAGGCCAACGAAGTCGAATACCGTTCCGCCATCCCCAACGTTATGCACGCCTGCGGCCATGATGGCCACACGGCCATTGCCCTGGGCACCGCCAAGCTGCTGCAGCAGCAGCGCCAAAGCCTCAGAGGCACCGTCAAAGTCATTTTCCAGCCCGCTGAAGAAGGTCCCGGCGGAGCCAAGCCAATGGTGGAAGCGGGGGTGCTGAAGAACCCAGATGTAGAAGCCATCCTCGGCTTACACCTGTGGAACAACCGTCCTCTGGGCACCATTGGCGTCAAAAGTGGCCCCTCGATGGCCTTTGCCGATCGCTTTCAAATCGAGGTCATTGGACGGGGCGGCCATGCCGCTCTTCCCCAGCAGACGGTGGATGCCATTGTGGTCGGATCCCACATTGTGAGCGCTTTGCAGACCATCGTCTCCCGCAACGTGGATCCACTGCAGCCGGCGGTGGTGACGGTGGGCCGCTTCCGGGCCGGCGATACTTTCAACGTCATCGCTCCCAGGGCAGAGATTTGGGGCACCGTGCGCAGCTTTCAGCCGGAAGTGCGGGATTTGCTGGCAAGGCGTATTGAAGAAATCGTGGCCGGCATTTGCCAAGCCTACGGGGCCACCTACGAGTTCCAGTACGAGCGGGGCTATCCGGCGGTTCACAATGACCCTGCCATAGCAGCCCTGGTAGAACAAGCCGCCCGCCAGGTGTTTGGTTCAGAAGCCGCGATCGTTTCTGAGATGACCCTGGGCGGGGAAGATGTCTCGTTTTTCCTCAACGAGGTGCCCGGCTGCTACTTTTTCCTGGGATCCGCCAACCCTGCCAAAGGACTAGATTATCCCCATCACCATCCCCGCTTTGACTTTGATGAAGCTGCTCTCGGCATTGGCGTGGAGCTGTTCTTGCGCTGCATTGAAAACTACACCGGAAAGACTTTGGGCTGAGGGGAGCACTTCCCAGAAAAGCTATGGCGACTGGAATATAACTGACGAAGCCGCTCGCTACGTCAAGTCCTAGCTCCCCTCTCCCTGAGGGAGAGGGGCTGGGGGTGAGGGCCTCAGGGAGAGGGGCCGGGGGTGAGGGGTCGCCTCTAGGGCCGGAGTAGGTCGGCGGATCCAGCGCCGGGGATCGGCAAGCGTTGCAGCGGTTCTGGGGTGGGCGGGGCAGGGACAGGGTTCAAGGCGGTGGGAATGTACAGGGGCTTGGGATCGGGATCCCCGCCGAAGGCCAGCAGAATGGCCCGCAGCAGGGCCTGTCGCTGTTGCCGGGTCAGGGCTTGCACGGCTGCCTTGTCTTGGGCATAGGGGTTAACCGTCAGGCGCTCGGCACCCGGGTAGCGCTGGGCAACTATCGGCTCATTGGCGTCCAAATAGTCCGCTAGCGTCAGTTGCCAGTCAAAGCGGTCGGTAGGAGAGCGACCGACCACCTGCAGGTGGTAGACCATCATCCGCCGCACCAAGGTATCTTCCTCGGGCGCGGGGCCGCCGTCATTGGGGTTCACGGGGGTATAGCCATTTTCCAGCGGCAAATCTGGCAAGGCCGCGTAGACCTGCCGCGCCGCCTCAGGGATCAGCCGCAACTGGGCATAGGCAGGGCCGGATCTCAGTAGAGCCACAGCGGCAATGCCCACCCAACTTCGCCAAAGAGCTTGTTTCCTCACCACAACTTTCTTCTCCGCTGGCAGCAAACTAGCGTTCCAAATGGTCGTGAAACTATTTTTTGAGCTGCAATGCTCATCTCTCCTGAGCAGAAAAGCTTGGGATCCCGGAGCACTTGGGAAGTGTCGCAACCTACAAGGGACGGTCATGAACCGTTCTAAACTGCATGGATTTTTTGACTCAACATTTATAGACAGGATGCTCGGCTGCTGGTTGACCTCAGCTTTTGAGGATCTCTAGTCAATACTCAATCCCTCAACCACTTGAGGCTGAGGACGTGGCTTAAGGGGAGCAGATTGGGCCAGGCGATCCCGTTGGCGATGCGCCTGAAAGTGATTTTGCCACAAGCCGAGGATATCTAGGGTTTCGCCACCATGCTGGGTGTAGCGCTGCCGCACTTTACACAGAACAGGGGTATTGACACACACACCGGAGACGATTACCTGACCCTTGCTCAAAGCCGGCAATTCTTGGAGCAGATCCCGTCCGGCAGCCTCAACGCTGTGGCGCAGGTTTTCTTGATCGGAAGGGTTGACGATTCGCATCAAAAATTGGCTCATGCATTGCGACAGAATATCCGAGTCCAACTTGCCGGGGCGTTGCGTAATGAGACCTACTCCCAGTCCAAACTTGCGTCCTTCGCTAAGGATGGTGCGCAACACCTGCTTGCAGCGGGAAGGCTCGTGGGCAGGAGCAAAGCGATGGGCCTCTTCCAACAAGATAAAAACAGGATAGGGCAGGTAATTTTCATCCCCCGGCTGGATCTTGCCTTTATGGGTGTTAATGCGGGCGTAATTGGCCTGGCGCAGAATAGCAGCGGCAATCACCTGCTGCTCTTCCTGGCTAATCTCGTGCATTTGTAAGATGGTTACCTGCCCTGGCTCAAACAAATCCTTTGGAGCCAGGTGTTCTACATTGCTGAAATAGGGAGAGCGATCGATCTGCTCCAGCTTCCACTCCAGGGCAGGTGCTGAGGATCCTTGAGATCCATCTTCCTTGGAATCCGCTTCGTTGACGGCGTCGATCAGATCCTGAATCGTCCAACGTACTGGATTAAACTGGGTAACCTTGCGGAAAGCCTTCTCTAGGAAAGATTTCTGCCGGTCGGTGGTCTCTGGCAGGAGGGTAAGGATATCGAAAAAGTTGAGAGAAGACACGCGGATCTTAATTTCTTGTGGGGAGAGAACCTTAACCTTAGGGCGGTAGCCGTCTTCGCCCAAAAACTTGGGGTGGGACTGCATCTCTGCCAGCGTATGGTATTCCCCATGAGGATCAAAAATAAGAACAGCAGCCCGGTTTTTGGGCAACATCAACTCTTCAATCAAGACCCCCGCCGTATACGATTTTCCGGATCCCGTCCCTGCCAAAATAGCCAGATGGGTGCTAACCATTTCCTTGACATCCAGCACCACGGGCACCGCTCCCTCATCGCGCAACAGCAAACTGCCCAAGTGAGCGCCCCCAATGGCTGTTTCATCCCGTTTGTTCAAAATCGATTTCAGCAGACGATTGGAGGCCAAAAAGACTTTGGCACCGGGATCCGGAGGGCGACGGGGGTTAATAAAGCCCATGGCGCGGTGAAAATAGCCGATGACCTCGACGGTAACTGCGTAGATTTCTGGGTTGGGATGGGTAAAGCCCACCAAAGCCACAATGGTGCTGGGATCGATCTCGGTGTCGGCAAAGATGCGATCGGGAATGTGATCCAAAAGCTGGACTTGGCTGATTTTGCCTAGGATTTGCAGGGTTTGGGACTGGAGATCCCGCACTTCATAGTAGACAAAATCGCCTACCCTTACGGCTTGGGTATTGGAAGTGATAAACACATATTGGTTGGGGGTTTCACCGGGGCCCTTGACGGTGCCGATTACCTCTGGGGCCTCTTCATCAGAGGAGAAAACAGCTTTTGGATAGCGCCCATTCTCAGAGGGCTGAGGCATCCCTACAGTTTTTTTGGTCATCAGCGCATCGCTCCTACAGTCATTTTCCAGGCCAATTCTTTGCTTAGAATTTGCAGGGCCCGCTGTTGGGCTGGATCGGAAAACATGGGTATGATATCGTTCAAGACTTGATAAATAAGGTGGTCAGCAAAGTTGCCACCGCTGCTCAAGAGCAATCCATAATACGAAAACTGGGTTTGACCTTGGGGATCTTGGTGAAAACGTAGGATTTCTTCTTGGCTCATGCGAAAAACGGGTGTGTTTACGGGCACCACCACGCGCGGGATCCCTTGCCGGCCACAGCCCCGCTCTTCGTCCAAAGCTCCGATGAGAACCACCGAAAGCAGTGTGCGCACCTCGTTTTGTAAATCAGGGGAAAAATAGGGATCCGGCTGGCTGGAAAGGCGTGGGCCGGAGTTGAGAAAGAGTGGGTTGACAATTTGGGTGTTATAGACCAGACCCACAGCCCAGTGCCGTTGATCGCTCTCCAGCTTAACAAAGCTGCCAAAGCCATAGTCGTCGGGAGAGGGAGGATTCTTGACTTCTAAGATGTCATCCACCTGCACTACGTAGTCGCAGTGATTGTTGGAGCGAACCACCTTGCCCAATCTCATCGAACCCGCCTCCGCTGCAGTTTACTCACCGTTTTCTGAGATAACCTGAGGCTGAGCTTCTCGCGGCTTGCCCAATCTTGCATCAGGCGCAGGAAAAGGTTGCGATCTTCGTTGCGAATGACGGCTATTTGATCGGCTGTCTCCAACACATAGGGATAGCCTCTTCCAATGATCACCTCGCAGCGCACCAGATCCACCACCCAGTCCAAAAGTCCTGCCTCATAAACCCAAACCGGTATCTCCAGCCGGGCCGGAAAGTTGTTGTTAGTGCGCAAATAAATAAATCCCACCCGCTCCCGCATTTCTTGGTAGGAGTTGAGGATCCCATCTTGAGGGTTGAGGCTGCCGCCACGAGCGCAGATAAAAAAAGGCGTGCGCTCCCCCCACTCTAGCCAGGGGCTGAGCAATTGGGCATCGTGGAGCTGAGGAGCTTCAGGAAGATCGAAGCAATGCCGCAGCAATGTCACCAGATCCGAGGTATAGGTGGTGTCGATGTAGGCAACGATGGGGATCCGGTTTTGCTCGCTGGCCCGCAGCACCTGGAGTAAACATTGTACGTAGAAATCTCGGCTTTCCGGCTCAAGAGCTTCCGCGAAGGTAGCCACCAACGCCCCATCTAAAAAGGCCAACTTTCGGGATCCAGGCTGAGCTCTCCGGATATATTCCACCAGCTTTTCTGTTTCCATTTGAAAGCGACGCATGTTGACAACGCGCTCTTTGGGCTCACCGCTGCTATCGGATCCCAAATCCTTTGGAGTCAGTACATCGACTTGAATATCTTTCTCATACAGGCCTTGGGCACAGTGATGATTCTCATACCAGCCGATCTGCACCAAGGCCACCGGGATCGACAGATCCTTGCTGGGATAGATCTGGGATCCGTCTACTGCAAAGGTGGGAATATTTTTGATAACTGACTTTGCCCACTCACAGCTTTCTTCGTAGCTGGCCCATTGCTGCTTAAAAGGAATTGCCCAACTGGAATGAAGATCCCATTCTTGAGTGGGCAGGGCACCGGGAAAGTCCAAAAGCGCTGTTTTTTCAGCAATCTCTGCGCTCGACCACCGGCACAAGCTTTTCATGGCCTGCCGATACCCTTCTCTGCGCTCCGATAGCCCTTGATCAAAAGTCACGAAAGCCTCTCGCTTTTGCTGCAATACCGCCAGAACCCGGTCAGCTCTAAATACCATAGATGGGATCCCTCCTCATCTGGTCAGAGCCGGAGTGCCTCTCCACCCGAATGATGTTCTCCGTTACTTGCTCAAAGGTATCGTCATGGCTGATTACAAATAGCTGCTCAAAAGATCGCAAATTGGTGATGGCCTCTGCCAACCGCTGTCGCCGCTGGGCGTCCATGTTGGTGGTGGGCTCGTCGAAGAAGGCAATATCCAACTGTCCTAACACCTTGAGCAAAGCCAGGCGAACTGCCAGAGCTGCCGACATCTGCTCTCCTCCAGAGAGGCTGGCAAAACGTCGTTTGGGGCCGCCTCCCTCTTGAACGCGGATCTCGTAGTCGGCCTCCCAGGTGAGGGCAACATTGGGGCGGTTGAGGATTTCCCGGAAGAGGTGATCGGCAATGTTGTTGATCTGCTGTAGATAGTATTGGGTAATTTGGGGGCCGGCCTTTTTGTAGGTATCTCGGCTAAACTTAATGAAGCGATGCAGCCGCTCTTTCTCGATGCGTTGCGTCTCAACTTGTTTTAAGGTTTCTCTCACCCGCTCCAGTTGCTGTAACCTTTCCTGGATTTTCTGCAGTTGAGGGGCAAGGCTTTCCAGGCGAGCTTGGGCCTCGGCCTTTTGAATTTCGGTGGCCTGCAAAAGGGAGTGCAGACGTTGGTGCTCCTGAGGCTGATAGAGGGAAGCCAAAGGATCCCGCTCTGCCCGTAATCGGGACAGTTGGGTTTGCAATGCTTGCTGTTGCGCCTTCAGTTCACTGAGCTTTTGTTCTCGTTGGGGGAGCAGTTTGGCAATAGGCTCCAGACGTAGATATTGCTCGTGATCCGCTCGGTAGTGTTCGCGCTGTTCTTGCAGGGATCCCAGCTCTCGATCCAAGTGCTCAGTTTGCAGCAGCGCTTCCTCAAGGGGACGGAGTGCTGCCTCCAAATCCTGGATTTGCTGTAGGTACCCTGCCTGCGTTTGCAGGTACTGTCTTTCCAGCTTGAGCTCTGCTTTCAGCCGCTCGGCCCGGCTTCTGGGATCCCCCAGGGACTTCAAGGTTTCAGCAGCTTTTGCAATTTGGGCTTGCAGGTAATCTTGGGATCCCTCTGTTTTCTCCCAGCGATCAATTTGGGCTTGTTTTTCCTGCTTGGCTTGCTGGATCTGTTCTAGGGCTAACTGAGCTGCTTGCAGTTCATCTTTTCGTTGTGGCAAACTTTGGACAAGTGGTTGCATACGGATAACGGTTTCATAGCTGTTGCGATGGCAGCTCTGCTCCTCCCGTAAAGCGGCAATTCTCTCGTCTAGATCGGCAAGTGGCTGAAGCTGCTGCTCCAGGGTTTGTATCTGTTGTTCAAGTTGCTGGATGCTGGCTACAACTTGCTGGTACTCTTGCTCAACTCTCGGCTTATGGTTGAGCTCCTTTTCCAGGCGCTGGATTTGTCCTTTGGGATCCCCTAGTGCCTGCAGCGCTTGGCCAATTTCCTGTTGTTGCCGAAGAAAGTCCGGCTCCGCCTCGAGGCTCCACTGAAGATCCTCAATTTTGCTCTGGCGTTCGTTTTGCCATTGCAGCAACTGTTGAATTTGAGCTTCTAACTCGGGAATCTGCGCCGTTAAGCCAAGCAGGGGCTGCAAAGTCTTGAGTTGCTTCTGGATATCGGCCAGTTGCTGGCGTAACTGAGGCTCGCAAGTTTGCGGGGAAAGATCCTGGAGAATCTGTTGGATGGATTGCAGTAGCTGTTGGCTGAGGGCTGAAGACTGGGCCAGAACTTGCGGGATCCGCTGCCATAGAGGTTGGAGTTGCGGATAACTCTGTTGGCAAGCGGCCAGCTCCTCCACAAGACTTTGAATGCTGTGGTTGTGCTGGGCCAGTTGGTGAGAGCCCTGCTCGACAAGGGCTTGGAGTTCCTGCTGAAATTGCCGCGCCGCAGCCAGGCGGCTGAGCTGAGTTTGCAGTCGCTCTTGTTGAGCCTCAAGGAGGGGAATCTTGGCTACGTGCTCTCGATCGGCCTGTCGCTGTCGAAGCTGCAGCCGCAACTGTTCCAACTGGGCCCGGCCCTGTTCCTGTTCTGTTTCTCTCTGTCTTAGTTCTAGGCGCAGGGCCTGAAAAGAGGCCAACTTCTGGCCAATTTGAGAGTACCGTTGTTCCAGAGCAATTTGCTTTTCGCAGAGAGTTTGCAGGTGTAGCTTTTCCTCCTCCATTTTGTGGAAGAGGTGGAGCTGTTGTCGATATTCGGATTCTCGCAATTGGAGTTGGTGGAGCTGCTGCCGTAAAGTTTCCCGCTGAGCTGTCAAGGTCTGCCGTGTTCGTCGCAACGCCTCTTGCTCTGCCACCCAAGCCTCCAACTCCAGATAACGCCTGTAGGCTGATTGGTGCTGTTGACAAATGGCCTGCGCCTGTTCAGCCTCTTGGACGCGGCTTTGCAGCAGTTGACAGCGCCCGGCGTGGGCTGACCATTCTCCCTGAAGCTGCTCCCAGTCGCGGTGCAGTTGGAGCAAGGTGTCGAGCTGCTGAGCCCAGTGGCTTTGTCGGCGCTCCAGCTCCTCTTGGGCTTGAATCTGGGGAGCCAGCTCCTCTAGCTCCTGCTTCCAGCGCTGT
The DNA here is from genome assembly GCF_047462295.1 of Synechococcus sp. H60.3. Classification (NCBI taxonomy): domain Bacteria; kingdom Bacillati; phylum Cyanobacteriota; class Cyanophyceae; order Synechococcales; family Synechococcaceae; genus Synechococcus; species Synechococcus sp. H60.3. Next base: position 14,295 of record NZ_JANSIY010000026.1, read on the forward strand.
TGTTGGCTTAGTTTTTCCTGCAGCCTCGCCAGTTGGTTTTCGAGGTTCTGCTTTTGCGAGAGCAGGCCCTCCCGCTGCTTCAGCCACTCCAGGCGCTGCTGCCGTTGCTTTTCCAGCTCCCGCAACCGATCTTCTATGGCCAGAAAGCGCTGGGATCCCTCTTGATGGCGCTGTTGTTGTACCTGCGCTTGCTGGGCCTCTGCCCACAGCTTTTCGGCTTGCTCAAGGGCTACTGCCAGCAGGGATCCCTCTTGCTCCAGTTGAGCAATTTGCTGGTCGAGCGTTTGGATTTGCGCAAGCAGCTTCTCCAGCCGCTCCAGCTCCAACTTCACCTCGGCCAAGGTATGGGTATGGTGGCTTAAGCGCTCCTGCCAATGCCTCAGTTCTTGCTCAATTCTCTGCTGCTCTACTTGGAGTGGATCCCAGTCTTGCATCTGTTGATGGAGCAGCTCAATTTGATGCTTGACGGCCAAAACTTGCGCCTCACTGTATTTTTCAACTGCCAGCAGATCCTTTGCAACTTGCTGGTACTCTTCTACCTTCAAGATGCGGTCGAAAACTTCTTTCCGCTCCCGACTGGTTTTGAGAAAATCTGCGGTGAAAGTGCCCTGGGGTACCCCAATGGTTGTGGCAAAGAGCCGTGCCAAATCAGTACCAGCGGGCACGCCCAAATGTTGCCTCAGCCACGCCAGCACATCTGCCTTGCGCTCGTAATCTAGGCGCTGCTTCAATTGCGGATCGAAGAGGCGATATCCCTGGCTGACACTGCGACGAACGTCATAGGTGCGCTGATCCCACTGGGAAATAAACTGGACAGTAGCCACCGCATCGTTGGCGCCTGTGCGGATGAGTTCTTCTTGGTTGTAGGGGCAGTAGTCAAACAAAACCCAGGCGATGGCCTCTAGAATGCTGGTCTTGCCTGCTCCATTTTCTCCACAAATGGCGTTGATACCGGGCTCAAACTCGAAGAAGGCGTCCTCATGAGACTTGAAGTTCTGTAGAGCCAGAGAGAGGATCCGCATGGTCAGTCTTCTTCCCCCAGAAAGGCGCCGCTCAGGTGAGCATACACTTCCGCTTCGCCTTGCCCGTCCAGGATTTTCTCTTTGAGATCCAAGAGTAACCGTGCCAGCTCTTCGCTGCGCTTGCGGTAGTGGGCATGGCTGCTCAGCAGATCCCTGTAGATTTTCTCTTCAATTTGCAGCCTGCGCCCTTCTTCTTCGAGGGAAAGAGCAGCCGACCCGATCTCCAAAGTAGTGGCTTCGAAGCGGAAGAGAACCAGCAGGGCACCGGTAAGCTGCTGAATCTGCTGCTGCAGGGCGCGGCTATCCAGCTCGTGCTTGGCAAAGCCCACCTGCCCCACCAGCCGAAACTCCACCATTGGCTCTAGCCCACTTTCGGGAAGGTCGGATCCCTTGGCCAAGGCAATTGCGGCTGCAACAATCTCTTCGGGGGTTTCCCGGCCCTTGGCTTCGAGAGAGATCCGTCGGTGAGGCCGCCGATAGTAGTCCTGCACCAGCTCAGCCTGAGGCGGGCCATCTCCCCAGCAAACGCGGTAGGCTCCCCGCGGAAAGTCCCACTCGGCGCTACTGTTGGCCTCCAGGGATCCGGGATTGAAGATCCAGCCCTCTTCCGTATAGCTTTTGTGGATGTGCCCCAAAGCCAGGTAGCCCACCCCCGCCTCCCGCAAAGGCAGCAGATCCCGGTAGCGCAAGGCCCCTTGGTAACGGGCAATTTGCCCCTCCAGCCCGTGGTGAAACATCAACACCACCCGCTCGGGCCCGGGGGGCAGCCGGCGAATGGCCGCCGCCAACTGCTCGATGGACTTGGGGGCCGCCGACCCGTACCACTGGGATCCGATCACCCGTACCCCACAGGGCAGGTCTAGATAGCCCCCCCGCCCCCCTGCCCAGGGGCGCAGCTCCAAACCCTCCTCTCCTGCTTCCGGCTCCAGCAGGATCAGTTCGCCGTGATCAGCCAAGTATCGCAGCCAACTGGTCTTGACACCGTAGGGGCGATTGTCGTGGTTGCCCTCAATGGCCAAGACGGGGATCCCGGCCTGCTTTAGCTCCCGCAAGACAATCTGGGCTTGGTTGAGGACGCCAGGCTGAATTTGCCGATGCTCAAACAGATCCCCGGCGATGAGGACAAAATCCACCGGGTTCTGGATGGCATGGCGGCGCACCACATCCCGAAAGGCCAAAAAGAAATCTTTGCTCCGCTCCGGGCTGTTGTAGCGGTCGTAGCCCAGATGCACATCGGCTAGATGCAAAAAGGTGCAGGTAGAAGTGGCCATCGCCCGAACCTGCCAGCAAATTGCCCACAGTTTAGCTTAATCGGCGGGAAGCCCCGCACTGTAGGGGTGAACTGTGTTTACCCAAGAGCCAATCAGTGTCGGGATGAAAGCCGTTCGTGCCACAATACGCTATCGGTTCGCGCAGCGTGGCGTAAGCCATGGTGTGTTGACTCAACGAAGATAAGGGTCGGGAAGTGCCGGGATTCGTTTACCAGACAAACCCTAGTGCTCAACCCGATATAGGGATCCCTGCCCGGTCATTTGCAGCTTTGCCCGCATTGCCACCACTAGAGGTAGGTGCCGCCCCGCCGCTGCTGGCTACGGATCCGGTGACATTAGCCAACGGCTCCAGAGGCTCCGGCCCCTCTCCTGAAAGCCCAGAAGCCGCGAGACGCTACTTGCTGCCGCTAGCCTAGAACAAAAAGTATCGTTGCGCCATCGGCAGGACTTCTGCCGGCTCACAGGTGAGCAATTCTCCATCGGCCCGTACTTCATACGTCTCCGGGTTGACCTCGATGTGAGGGGTGCTGCTGTTGAGTTTCAAATCCGCCTTGCCAATCTCGCGGCAATTCTTGACCGCTACGGCCCGGCGTTGGATCCCCAGTTTTTCTGGGATCCCCAGGTCTAGGGCAGCCTGGGAGACAAAGAGCAGGCTGGTCTCGCTCAGGGCGCGGCCAAAGCTGCCGAACATAGGCCGAGGGTACACCGGCTGCGGGGTTGGAATCGAGGCGTTGGGATCCCCCATTTGGGCATAGGCAATCAAGCCCCCCTTCAGGACGATCTCCGGCTTAACCCCAAAGAAAGCCGGCTTCCACAGGCACAGATCCGCCAGCTTGCCCACCTCTACCGAGCCGATGATGTGGCTGAGGCCCTGGGCAATGGCAGGGCAGATGGTGTACTTGGCTACGTAACGCTTGGCCCGAAAGTTGTCGTTGCGGCTGCTATCCTGCGGCAGAGGCCCCCGTTGCACTTTCATTTTGTGGGCGGTCTGCCAGGTGCGAATGATCACTTCTCCCACCCGGCCCATGGCCTGGGAGTCGGAAGAGATGATGCTGAGGGCCCCCATGTCGTGCAAGATGTCTTCGGCGGCAATGGTTTGGGGGCGAATGCGGCTTTCGGCAAAAGCAATGTCCTCTGGCACCTCTTTGCTCAGGTGATGGCACACCATCAGCATGTCCAGGTGCTCTTCGATGGTGTTGCGGGTAAAGGGACGGGTGGGATTGGTGGAGCTGGGCAGCACGTTGGGCTCGGAAGCAATGCGGATGATGTCGGGGGCGTGCCCACCTCCGGCCCCTTCAGTATGAAAGGTGTGAATGGTGCGGCCATTGATGGCGGCGATGGTATCTTCCACAAAGGCCGACTCATTTAAGGTATCGGTGTGGATCAGGGTCTGGATGTCGTATTCATCCGAAACCTGCAGACAGCTATCGATCACCGCCGGCGTCGATCCCCAGTCTTCGTGGATCTTCAGCCCGCAGGCCCCCGCTTCCACCTGCTCCCGCAGAGCTTCAGGAAACGCCGCGTTCCCCTTGCCAAAAAAGCCCAAGTTGACCGGAAACCCTTCCGCCGCCTGCAACATCTTCCCCAAGTTCCAGGCCCCCGGTGTGCAGGTGGTGGCGTTGCTGCCTGTGGCCGGCCCGGTTCCGCCACCCAAAAGGGTAGTCACTCCCGAAGCGATGGCAAACTCGCACAGTTGAGGACAAATGAAATGCACATGGGCGTCGATCCCGCCTGCCGTCAGGATCAAGTTTTCGCCGGCAATCACCTCGGTGCTGGGGCCAACCACCATGCCTGGTGTCACCCCCGTCTGGATGTTGGGGTTGCCGGCCTTGCCGATGCCGACAATGTAGCCGTCGCGAATGCCCACATCGGCTTTGACGATGCCCCACCAGTCCAAGATCAGGGCGTTGGTGATCACCAGATCCAGAGCCCCGTTGGCGCGGGTGGCCGTCGGCGATTGCCCCATGCCGTCGCGGATGGTCTTGCCGCCGCCGAACTTAATCTCCTCGCCGTAGGTGGTGAAATCCTGCTCCACCTCGATGATCAGCTCGGTATCCGCCAGACGCACTCGATCCCCTACTGTGGGGCCGTAGTTGCTGACGTACTGGCGACGGGGAATTTCCAGAGTCATAGAAGGACATCTGCGCAGGAAGCTGTCAGCTTTCTACCACATATCCCCACCCAGAGGATCCCTTGCTGCCCGTTGCCCAGTTCCCAGCGTTCATTTCACCAGAGCAGATTGGGTTGGTGAAAATTCGTTACATATATTTACATCTACAATTGGAAAAACGATTGCCAATCGACGCCGACCCCGATCAGACAAGGGATCCCTCGTTTAATTATTGTGAAGCGACGGGGGGTTTACAAACCCTGACCTATAATGCCTGGTAAGTCCCGCCCTGGGGGGTTTCCTGACGATGGGCGGGAATGCTTCGTTCCTTGTCGCAAGAGAGGAGTTCTTGATGACAACTACACCCAAGGAGCGAGAGCCAAAGGTTAAGGTGACGGTTGATATCGATCCGGTTCCCACCTCATTTGAGAAATGGGCCAAGCCGGGACACTTCGATCGCAGCCTGGCGCGTGGCCCCAAGACCACGACCTGGATCTGGAACCTCCACGCTCTTGCTCATGACTTCGATAGTCACACCAGCGACCTAGAAGACGTCTCTCGCAAGATCTTTTCTGCGCACTTCGGCCACCTGGCGGTGGTCTTTGTCTGGCTGAGCGGCATGTACTACCACGGCGCTCAGTTCTCCAACTACTCCGCTTGGCTGGCGGATCCGATCAATATCAAGCCCAGCGCCCAAGTGGTCTGGCCCATTTTTGGCCAGGAGATCCTCAACGGCGATGTGGGCGGCGGCTTTGAAGGGATCCGCATCACGTCGGGCCTCTTTCACCTCTGGCGGGCTGCCGGCATCACCAATGAGTTTCAACTCCTCTGCACCGCTATTGGTGGCTTGGTGATGGCTGGCCTCTGCCTGTTTGCCGGCTGGTTCCACTACCACAAGCGGGCTCCCAAGCTGGAGTGGTTCCAGAACGTGGAGTCGATGCTCAACCACCACCTGGCGGGCCTGCTGGGGCTAGGTTCTCTGGCCTGGGCCGGTCACCAAATTCATGTGGCCATCCCCATCAACAAGATGTTGGATGCGGGCGTGCCGGCGGCTCAGATCCCTCTGCCCCACGAGTTCATCCTCAAGCCGGCCCTGATGAAGGAGATGTTCCCCAGTGTGGATTGGGGCTTCTTCAGCGGGGTGGTGCCTTTCTTTACGTTGGACTGGGGCAAGTACGCGGAGTTCCTCACCTTCAAGGGGGGCTTGGATCCGCAAACCGGCGCCCTCTGGCTGACGGATCAGGCCCACCACCACCTGGCCATTGCGGTGCTGTTTATCGTGGCGGGCCACATGTACCGCACCAACTGGGGCATCGGCCACTCCATTAAAGAGATCCTGGAAGCCCACAAGGGTCCCTTCACCGGCGAAGGCCACAAGGGTCTCTACGAAGTGCTGACCACCTCCTGGCATGCCCAACTGGCCATCAACCTGGCCATGGTGGGATCCCTGAGCATCATCGTGGCCCAGCACATGTACGCCATGAACCCCTACCCCTACATGGGCATCGACTACGCCACGCAGATCTCCCTCTTTACCCACCACATGTGGATAGGGGGACTGTTCATTGTTGGCGGCGCTGCCCACGGGGCCATCTACATGGTGCGGGACTATGATCCAGCGGTAAACCGCAACAACGTGCTGGATCGGGTAATCCGCCACCGCGACGCCATCATCAGCCACCTGAACTGGGTGTGTCTGTT
>NZ_JANSIY010000026.1:20498-22897 GCF_047462295.1 Synechococcus sp. H60.3
AACCGCAACAACGTGCTGGATCGGGTAATCCGCCACCGCGACGCCATCATCAGCCACCTGAACTGGGTGTGTCTGTTCCTGGGCTTCCACGCCTTCGGCTTCTACGTCCACAACGACACCATGCAGGCGCTGGGCCGTCCGCAGGACATGTTCTCGGACACCGGCATCCAACTGCAGCCCATTTTTGCCCAGTGGATTCAATCCCTGCACACCAACGCCATCGCCAGCACCGCTCCCTATGTGGGCGCTTCGGTAAGCCCCATCTTCGGCGGCGACGTGGTGGCCGTGGGTGGCAAGGTGTCCATGATGCCGATGGTGCTGGGCACGGCGGACTTCATGGTGCACCACATCCACGCCATGACCATCCACATCACGGTGTTGATCCTGCTCAAGGGGGTGCTCTTTGCCCGCTCTTCGCGCCTGATCCCCGATAAGGCCAAGCTGGGCTTCCGCTTCCCCTGCGACGGGCCAGGCCGCGGCGGCACCTGCCAGGTCTCCGGCTGGGATCACGTCTTCCTGGGGCTGTTCTGGATGTACAACGCCATCTCGATTGTGATCTTCCACTTCAGTTGGAAGATGCAGAGCGACATCTGGGGCACCGTCAACCCGGACGGCACGATTGAGCACATCACGGGCGGCAACTTTGCAGCCAGCGCCGTCAACATCAACGGCTGGTTGCGGGACTTCCTGTGGGCGCAATCGGTGCAGGTGATCAACTCCTACGGCTCGGCGCTGTCGGCCTATGGGCTGCTCTTCTTGGGCGCCCACTTCGTCTGGGCCTTCAGCTTGATGTTCCTGTTCAGCGGCCGTGGCTACTGGCAGGAGCTGATTGAGTCGATCGTTTGGGCCCACAACAAACTGAAAGTCGCTCCGGCCATTCAACCCCGCGCCCTGAGCATCATCCAGGGTCGGGCGGTCGGTGTGGCCCACTACCTGCTGGGTGGGATCGTCACCACGTGGGCGTTCTTCCTGGCACGGTTTGCCGCACTCGGCTAAGGCAAGGAGGAAGAGAGAATCATGACAACTGCAACTCGTTTTCCGCAATTCAGCCAAGACCTGGCCAGTGATCCCACCACTCGACGTCTGTGGTATGGCATTGCCACCGCCCATGACTTCGAGACCCACGATGGCATGACGGAGGAGCGGCTTTACCAAAAGCTGTTTGCCACCCACTTCGGCCATCTGGCAATCATCTTCCTGTGGGCCTCGGGCAACGTCTTCCACATCGCCTGGCAAGGCAACTACGAGCAATGGGTGGCCAACCCCACCGGCGTCACCCCCATCGCCCACGCTATCTGGGATCCCCAATTTGGCAAGGCGGCGGTGGAAGCCTTCACCCAACCTGGGGGCGGTGGCCCTGTCAACGCGGCCTACTCCGGCCTCTACTACTGGTTCAACACCATCGGCCTGCGCACCAACGGCGATCTCTACGCCGGTGCCATCGGCCTGCTGTTGTTGGCGGCGGTGTTCCTGTTTGCCGGCTGGCTGCACCTGCAGCCCCGCTTCCGGCCCAGCCTGAGCTGGTTCAAGAACGCTGAGGCCCGCCTCAACCACCACCTGGCCGGCTTGTTCGGCGTCAGCTCGCTGGCCTGGACGGGCCACCTGGTGCACGTGGCCATCCCCGAGTCGCGCGGTCAGCACGTGGGCTGGGACAACTTCCTCACCACGCTGCCCCACCCGGCGGGCCTGAAGCCCTTCTTCACCCTCAACTGGGGGGTGTATGCCCAGAACCCAGATACGGCCAACCACGTCTGGGGCACGGCAGAAGGGGCGGGCACGGCCATCCTCACCTTCTTGGGCGGCTTCAACCCCAACACCCAGTCCCTGTGGCTGACGGACATGGCCCACCACCACCTGGCCATTGCGGTCATCTTCATCGTCGCCGGCCACATGTACCGCACCAACTGGGGTATTGGCCACAGCATCCGCGAGATCCTGGGTGCCCACAACCCGCCCAAGGGTACGCCCTTCGGGGGCCTGCTGGGCGAAGGGCACAAGGGCCTCTACGACACGGTCAACAACTCCCTGCACTTCCAGTTGGCGTTGGCGCTGGCCTGCTTGGGGGTGGTGACCTCGCTGGTGGCGCAGCACATGTACGCCCTCAACCCCTACGTGTTCATGTCCATGGATCACACCACGGAAGCAGCTCTCTACACCCATCACCAGTACATTGCTGGATTCTTGATGGTGGGGGCTTTTGCCCATGGGGCCATCTTCCTGGTGCGGGACTACGATCCCGAAGCCAACAAGAACAACGTGCTGGCGCGGGTGCTGGATCACAAGGAGGCGATCATCTCCCACCTGAGCTGGGTATCGCTGTTCTTGGGCTTCCACACGCTGGGGCTGTACGTCCACAATGACGTGATGCAGGCCTTCGGCACGCCGGAGAAGCAGATCCT
>NZ_JANSIY010000026.1:22997-25852 GCF_047462295.1 Synechococcus sp. H60.3
TTGGGCTTCCACACGCTGGGGCTGTACGTCCACAATGACGTGATGCAGGCCTTCGGCACGCCGGAGAAGCAGATCCTAATTGAGCCAGTGTTTGCTCAGTTCATCCAAGCTTCCCACGGCAAGATGCTCTACGGCATGAATGTGCTGTTGTCCGATCCCAACAGCATTGCCTCTACAGCTTGGCCCAACTACGGCAATGTGTGGCTACCGGGCTGGCTGCAAGCCATCAACGATCCCAATGGGTTCCTCTTCCTGCCCATTGGTCCTGGTGACTTCCTGGTGCACCACGCCATTGCTCTCGGCCTGCACACCACGACGTTGATCCTGGTCAAGGGGGCGCTGGATGCCCGCGGCTCCAAGCTGATGCCGGACAAAAAAGACTTTGGCTACAGCTTCCCCTGCGACGGGCCGGGTCGGGGTGGCACCTGCGACATCTCCGCCTGGGACGCTTTCTACCTGGCCATGTTCTGGATGCTGAACACCATTGGCTGGGTGACCTTCTACTGGCACTGGAAGCACCTGGGGATCTGGAGCGGCAACACCGCCCAGTTCAACGAGAACTCCACCTACCTGATGGGCTGGCTGCGGGACTACCTCTGGGCCAACTCTGCCCAGTTGATCAACGGCTACAACCCCTACGGCATGAACAACCTGGCGGTTTGGGCCTGGATGTTCCTGTTCGGCCACTTGGTGTGGGCCACGGGGTTCATGTTCTTGATCTCCTGGCGCGGTTACTGGCAAGAGCTGATCGAGACCCTGGTCTGGGCGCACGAGCGCACCCCCTTGGCCAACTTGATCCGCTGGAAGGATAAGCCGGTGGCTCTGTCCATTGTGCAGGGGCGCTTGGTAGGTCTAGCACACTTCACGGTGGGGTATGTCCTGACCTACGCGGCCTTTGTCATCGCCTCGACGGCTTCCTTGTCTGGCTAGCAAACTCTAGTGGTTAAGTAATTGAGGGATCCCTCCGCGGGATCCCTCTTTTTTTGCTGCTTGGTCAAGCGAGAAGGATGCTGGGCCCATGGCTCTGGCCGCGTATCCAGCGATATACCTTTGAGGAGTTTCGCCGGCTGGTTGAGTCTCTGGTCCAGAAAATTCAGAAAATAACGAACGGGGAGCCGCCTGTATTGACTGTTGATGGGCCTTGTGCAAGAGCAGGCCAAGGAGCCCGTGCAACTGCCCCCCAACCACGAGCCGGAACCTGGTTTTGCGATTGTGCGCTTCCAGGAGGATGAGTAGCGAAGAATAGAGTTTGGCTGAGGAAGGGCTCCCTAATCCAACAAAAAAGGCTCAGCCACAAGGGCCGAGCTAGAGGGGTTCAAAACAGGCTGCTGGGGCTAGAGCCGCACCTGCGCGCCCTCAAAGAAGCCACGGATGATCAGAATGGATCCCTCAGAATCTCCTGGAGTGGTCTCTAGATTGTCCGTGGGGAATTCTTGTTCCAGGAACCACTGGCCAGAGATCCGGTCGGCAGAAGTCGTTGAGTCGAAGACAAGGCTTAGAATCCCTCTTTGCGTACTACCACCAATGTCAAGTCGATTAAACGGCCCGGCCAATTGTGCCCCGGCTAGGGTGCGGAAGACAAAATCGCCAGTCACGGGCACAATGCCCTGCAAAACAACCGGCCCTGGAGTTGTTTCCTCTCCATCCTCTTCATCTCTTTCAGTCCGCAAGGAGAAGAAATAATTGAAGGCTGTAGGCGCACCTGGACGCTCAGGAACAGGTAACTGCGGGATCGGAGTGGGGAAAGGTTGCGGCGGCGGGCTGACCTGGACAAAGTTGAGGACTGTGCTGACATTGGCCGGGTCAAACTCCGCTTGTACCCGACCGTCCAATAGGCGCCGGATGCGTACCAACTGGTTGGGCAAGATGTTCGGACGAGTGGGATCGGGAGCAAATAGCACCGACTGCGTACCCACCTGGGCGGGACGATAGACGATTTCCGCCTGGTTGGGCCGGAAGTTCAGGCGGGCAAAGAGAGCCAGTGCATCTTCAGGAGTGCCATCGCCGGCCACGCCCCGCTGCCGCACCACAAAGCTGGCGGAGAAGGATCCCTGCTGTAAAATTACGTCGACCCTGCTTTCTCTAAGATCAGTGGAACCCAAAAACTCGCCTGTGACTTCGTTGAGAACGCCAGGAACCCTTGTAGTCAGGGAAGCCTGCCCCTCCAGAACTACTTGATCCCCAGATCTGCTGACTAGAATTCTCGTAAGTCGGAGGGTTAACCTACCTATAGGAATGAATTCTTCTACTTCTTCTTTGGTCTCAATTATCTGTACTGACCCGTCAGGCCCTAATCTTGTCACCGAAGCTGAAACTCTCTCTCTTAGCTGCGTGATTCCTAGCTCACCTAAGAAAGTTGTATTAACTCTCAAGCGCCGGTCACCAACGCCACTGGAGAGCAACGCAAAACCGCTCGAGGTTGAAAGATCTACACGGGTGCTCAGCCTGGCGTCGTTTGGGGCAAAAGCCACAACCTCAAGTGGAGGAACCCGTTCGGCAATACGAATGGCGATGCGGTTGTCGTTTGTGGGGGCGAGCACGGCTTCTATGCCCTCCAGACGGGCTGCCCCACTCCCTTGAGTTGGTGTTGACCGAACAGGGATGACAGGAGAACCCCCAAATTTAGGATTGACGAAATCTAACCGCAGGCTAGTGGTCTCCAGCACTGAGCCGGGGGTGAAGCGGTACTCCTGCGCCGAGACAAACGCCGTGGGATCCACCTGGACAGGCCCCGGCAAGGCGGGAGACTCGTCAATTTGACCGCAGCCACCTAGGAGCAAGACTCCACACAAAACTGCCAATGAGCGACCTTTGAAGTTCATACAGCACTGCCTCACACACCCTAATCTGGGGAA
>NZ_JANSIY010000027.1:0-25715 GCF_047462295.1 Synechococcus sp. H60.3
GGGCTCTAGTTGCCACGGCCATTGGTCTCAACACCTATGTGGGCGAGGTGGATCCCAAACTTCTGCGCACGTTTTAGTTAGAGTTCGAGAACCGCTTGCAGAGAGCGGACATCGCAGTAGTACACCTGGTGGGGGTGGGTATACCCCTTGAGCTGCACCGCCTGCTGGGAAAAACAGGCGGCTACCTGCCTTAGTTGTTTGGCCAAGCAAGCGTAGGTGTCTTGGCTGATGGCCAGGTCAGTGTTGAGGGTGCGGGTGGCACTCTCGATGCGAAAGGCCAAATTAACCGTATCGCCCAGGGCGGTGTATTCCTGGCGGGTGTTGTTGCCCACCTGTCGCACAATGGCTGAGCCGGTGTTGACACCCGCCCCCAAGCGCAGGGGAGAAGGCAGGGGAAACTCGCCGTTCAGTTGTTCGGTCATCTGGAACAGCTTCACCAGAGCCTGCAAGACCGACTTCACATCGAGATCAATCTCCGCGTGTTCAGCTTGTAAGGGATCCGCTTGGGGTGCATGGAACCAGACGGCCATAATCGCGTCACCGATATATTTATCGACACTGCCTCCATGGTGCTGGATGATGTCGCCGCCGCGCCGGAACCAGTCGCCCATCACCTGGGAAAGCAGGCGCTCGTCCAGTTGCTGGGTCAGTTGTCCGTAACCGCGCACGTCAACTACGGCCACCGAGATCAGCCAGCGGGTCTGCAGGACCAAGGTGTCTGAGGGTTTGCCGGCAGAGCTGGGTTCTAGGCTGGCTAGGGATCCGCTGTGAAACTCAAGCTGCGATTGTCCGAGGGTGAGGTGATCTCCATCTTGCAGCAGGGTGGGAATGCTGATGCGGCGATTGTTGACAAATGAGCCGTTGCGGCTGCCCAGATCGATGAGATAGATGCTGTGGTCATCTAAATACTGCAGCAGGGCATGTTGGCGGGAAACGCTGGGATCGTTGAGGACAATGGAGTTGTCCGCATCGCGGCCTACCGTCCAAGCGGCCGCTCCGGCGAGAACATACTTCCTCTGGCTGCCGTCCGGCTCTCTCAAGATCACATAGGGGGGGGTGGTGGCGGCAGATTCGCCTGGGACGCTCATGGTAGAACCGGAGGTAACGTGACCACGCTCTATACAACATTAAGAATACTCCTCTCCCCCCTCGGTTGAACTGCGGCTGGCCTGGGCTTGGCGGGGGGCTGGGCCTGCCAGTATCATTTTGTGTAGATACATTAAGGCTGTATGGTGGATCCTTCCCATCCCATTCCTGCTGAGCAACAGCCGCTGCGGCAGTATGCAGAGCTGAGAGAAGCTTTTCCTTTTCGCTGGCCGGTGTTGGAAGGGATCCCCTATGTGCAGCGGCTTGTCGGCCTTTGGGGAGCGACTGCCCTGGTAGTTGCGCCGCTGGTCTGGGGCAGCTTTGCTGGGGAATGGGGCCACTTCGCCTCGGGGACGGTGCTGGGGGCCAATGCCTTGCTCGGCCTGGTGTTGCTCCACCTCTACTTGGGATGGGCCTATGTGCGGCGGCGCTTGGCGCAGGCGCGGATTCCCTACGAAGAAAGCGGCTGGTACGACGGGGCAATCTACGCCAAATCGGAAGAGGAGCTGGCGCAGCATCGGCTGATCGTCCACTATCAAATCGACCCTGTGTTGCAGCGCCTGCGACGAAGCTTGTGGGCTGTGGTTGGCCTCAGTGGGCTGATGGCTTTGCTTTGGCCGCTCTGGTAGAGATTGTCGGGCAGTGGTTAATTGGCTGTTTGTTGTTCGGGATCCCAAGCGGTGCACGTAACTTCTGACCTGGCTCAAACCTTGCGACCCACCGCCGTTGCCATCGGGAACTTCGATGGCTTGCACCTGGGCCATCAAAAGGTGCTGCAGCCTATTCGCGACTCCCTGCAGGGGGTGCGCACAGTTCTCACCTTTCATCCTCACCCCCAAGAGGTGTTGACGGGCCGAAAGCACCTGCTGCTCACGCCGCCTGCGGAGAAGCTGGCTCTGTTGGCCCAGATGGGCTTTGAGCAGGTGGTGTTACTCCCCTTCACCCCCGCCTTTGCCCGCCAGCCTCCCCAGGAGTTCATCCAGACGGTACTGGAACGGGGTCTGCGTGTTCGCCATCTCAGCATCGGCTGGGACTTTTGCTTTGGCCACCGCCGTGCCGGCAACGCCCAAACCCTCCAAGCCTGGGGATCGGAACGCTGCATTCCGGTGGAGGTGATCCCAGAGGCGCAACTAAGGGGGGAGCGGGTGAGCAGCTCTCGCATTCGTGCCGCCCTGGCCACGGGGGAGGTGGCAGCGGCAACAGAGCTCTTGGGCCGTCCCTACCGGCTAATCGGAGAGGTGGTGCCAGGGGATCGGCGGGGCCGAGAGCTGGGTTTTCCCACCGCCAATCTGCGCCTGCCGCCGGAGAAGTTTTTGCCCCGCGACGGGGTGTACAGCGTTTGGGTGAATGTGCCTGCTGAGGCGGCAGCCCTGCCTGGGGTGATGAACATTGGCCATCGGCCCACGTTTGCCGGTTCACAGCACACCGTCGAGGTGCATCTGTTGGATTGGACAGGTGATCTCTACGGTCAAGAGGTGCAGGTGGCGCTGCAGGGCTTTATCCGGACAGAGCGGAAATTTCCCGCGGTGGCGGATTTGGTTCAGCAAATTCAGCAAGACTGCCAAACGGCCCGTCAGCAGTTGGGCTTAGCCGAACAAGTTGGCCTGGTCTAGAGGCCCTCGCGCCCCTCTCCCAAAAAGAGAGGGGGCTTAGGATGGGCCGATCAGGGATCCCCACAGCAGGGCTATCGCCTCCGACCACTCCACCGTAGCCCCGTAAGTATCCCCCGTGTGCCCTCCCAATTGGCGGTAGAGCCAATGGCCCACGGCCAGGGCTCCCAGAGCAGAGCCCAGGGTCCAGAGCAGCAAAGGCCGCCAAGCCAGGAGCCCGGCCCAGCCCACCCCCCCAGTGATGGCCAGCAACAGCAGCGTGCCCGGCCACAGGGATCCCGGCAGAGAGGTGGAGTCTTTGAGGAAGCGGGCGGATCCCTGGTCGCGCAGATAGGGGTATAGGGCGATAGCGAGCAACTGGCCCCAGCGTCCCCAAGCCGGCACCAGCAGCAAGAGAGGCCAGACCTGCAGGCTGCTCAGGGCGGCAAATTTTAGCAGCAACACCAGCACCAAGGCGAGCACCCCGTAGGCCCCGGTGTGGCTGTCCCTCATCACCTGCAGGCGGCGGGATAGCCCGTTGACGGCTGGCCGTTCCGTGTCGGCAAAGCTCTTGGGGACGTTGACCGCCAACCCATCGGCAGTGTCAGCCACCCCATCCAGGTGCAGCCCGCCGGTTAACAGCACCCACAGAGCCACGAGCAAAGCTGCTCGCACCGGCGGCGGGAAAATCTGCAGCAGAAGCGCCGCTAGGGTGAGGATCCCACCCAACAGCAAGCCCACTGCCGGCAACCAGGCAGCAATGCCCTCGAACTGTAGCCTACCCAACCTCCCCAAAGGCAGGGCGGTGTAGAAAGTCAAAGCTGCCCACAAGCGCCTCACCGGCTTGGCCTCTAGGCGGGTGTCAGCCGCTAGAACAATCTTGGCGGGCTAGGAATCATTGCGAATGGTTCGCTCCACCCCAATGGTCAGCTTGGCCACCAGGGCACCGATTGCTCCCACAGCCGCCAACACCGGAAACAAAGCCGCCCCCAACACCCCTGCGGCCACTCCTACGCCCAGAGGGATCTCGATCAGCGTCTGCCCTTCGGCATTTTTGATCAGGATGCGGCGAACATTGGCCTCTTCGATCAACTCGCGAATTTTGGCCAACAGCTCGTCCCCGCTGATCTTAAACTCCTCCACGTGGTACTCCACCCTGGCTGGAGGCAGATCCCTGCCCTCCCCATCAGCCTTTGCAGAGGAGTTGGGATCCGGCGTCTCATGGGGGTTCATACTGAAGAGGCTCCATACGTCGGTTGGCGGCGGCAACTGAGTCCATCCTAAGACCGGATCCTAGCGGATGTACTCTTTCAACACGCTGTTGCGATTGGGGTGGCGCAGCTTGCGGAGCGCCTTGGCCTCGATCTGCCGGATCCGCTCGCGGGTCACGTTGAAGATCTGGCCGATCTCCTCCAGAGTTTTCATACGGCCATCGTCTAGGCCGTAGCGCAGCTTCAACACATCCCGCTCGCGGGGGGTGAGAGTTTCCAGCACGCTTTCCAGATCCTCTCGGAGCAAAACCTTGGCCACTCGCTCCTCGGGGGTTTCCCCTTCCGACTCGATGAAGTCCCCCAGCCGCGAATCCTCTTCCTTACCGATGGGAGTCTCCAGAGAGATGGGAAGCTGAGCCGACTTGGCGATGAAGCGCAACTTCTCGATGGTAATCTCCATGCGGGTGGCGATCTCCTCTTCGGTCGGCCTGCGGCCCAGCTCCTGAGAAAGCTGCTTGGTGACCTTCTTGATGCGGGAGATGGTCTCGTAGAGGTGGACCGGCAGGCGAATGGTGCGCGATTGGTCGGCAATGGCACGGGTGATGGCCTGGCGAATCCACCAAGTGGCATAGGTGGAAAACTTGTAGCCCTTCTCGTGGTCAAACTTTTCCGCTGCCCGGATCAGACCCAGGGATCCCTCTTGGATGAGATCCTGGAACGACAGGCCCCGGTTCATGTATTTCTTGGCAATAGAGACCACCAGCCGCAGATTGGACTGCACCATCTTTTCTTTGGCCCGTCGCCCCCGATGCAAGCGCCGCCGGAATTCAGGCAGAGACATCTTCACTTCTTCTGCCCACAACGTCTCCGGTACCTCCTCCGGGTCGGACCAGAGGCCCATACGCTGGAAAACGGCCTCACGAGCCCGCTCTAACTCCAGCAGGTCGGCAATTTTGCGGGCTAGCTCAATTTCTTCATCTGCCCGCAACAGGCGGATACGACCGATTTCCTGCAAATAGACGCGGATGGAGTCATCGGTGTAGGGTTTTTTCTTGCTGGCCGCTTTGCGCTTTGAACGGCCCTTGGCAGCGGCGGCAGCAGCATCGGCATCCTCCTCGAGGGACTCTTCGTCATCCTCATCATCCTCATCAAAAGCATCAGTGTCACTGGCATCCGGTTCCATCTCAAGGGGATCCACCTCATTGTCCGCATCCAAAGGGATGGAGGATGAACTTTCCAGATCCAGTTCGAGAAGAGCCGTATGACCAGACTTCACCAATTCCTTTGCTTGAGCCATGCTGAGTTCCTCGTAACTTTAATCACAGACAACTGGAGGAGACTAAGGGGTTCTAGACGCCGAAATGAGGGAAGCAGGTGCCAACTCTGCTGCGGCCCCTGACGCCAAATGGAGGGAGTCAAGTTCCGCAGACGCAAACCCCGTTTGTGCCGGGCAAGCTCGCCCACTTCTAGGCAACCGATCGCTCAGGCCGATCTCGAAGCAGATATCGCTCATAGGGTTTAGCTAAACTGGCGCAAAACCCGTTTTGATGGGTAAAGCCTCCCGAGATCTCGAAAGGCAAACCTTTGGCTTTGCTTATCCCCTGACACAATCCAAGCCACTTACTGACTGAGAGGGCAGGGTATTCAGCACCTCAATCACCCCAACATACAAGGAGAAGAGTAAACTGCAGCAGCCAGCAAGCGACCTTGAGGAAGGTTCCTGCAGGCAACTGTAGCCGTTCACACCAAAATGTCTTCCCTAAATTAGCCCGCCCTTGGGGAAACAGCAACAGGGCAGACGAAGAAAATCTCAACTTTACCCCATTCCGTCCCAGCCTTGAGATCCTGGTCTAGGGGATCCCTGCCTTGGCCTAGTCCGGGGAATTGACTCAATGCTAACTTAAATCCAGCTTTCTTTAGCAGCTCTGAACCCATCCCTGCCTGAGCCGCGACGCCTATGACCCACCCCTTCCTGCAGCATCTCCAGGAACGCGTGATTGTCTTCGACGGGGCAATGGGGTCCTCCCTGCAGGCCCAGAACCTGACGGCAGCCGATTTTGGTGGGCCGGAGCTGGAAGGCTGCAACGAGATCCTGGTGCTGAGCAAGCCGGAGGCGGTGGCGCAGGTTCACCGGGGTTTTCTGGAGGTGGGGGCCGACGTCATCGAGACCAATACCTTTGGCGCCACCTCGATTGTCTTGGCCGAGTACGGGATCCCGGAAAAAGCCTACGAGCTCAACGTGGCGGCAGCGCGGCTGGCCAAGCGGGTGGCAGCCGAGTTCTCAACGCCGGAAAAGCCTCGTTTTGTGGCCGGCTCCATTGGCCCCACCACCAAGCTGCCCACCCTGGGGCACATTAGCTTTGACGAGATGCGGGCTGCCTATGAGGAGCAAGTTCGGGGGCTCCTCGACGGCGGGGCGGATCTGCTCATCATCGAGACCTGTCAGGACATTCTGCAGACCAAGGCGGCGCTGGTGGCCGCGGGTCAGGAGTTTGCCCGGCGCGGGATCCGCCTGCCGGTGGTGGTGTCCCTGACCTTTGAGGTACAGGGGACGATGCTGGTGGGCACCGAGATTGGGGCAGCGCTGGCCATCCTGGAGCCCTACCCCATCGATGTGCTGGGCCTCAACTGCGCCACCGGGCCGGACAGAATGGCCGAGCACATCCGCTACCTCTCCCGCCATTCCCCCTTCCCCATCTCCTGCATCCCCAACGCTGGCCTGCCGGAAAACATCGGCGGCAAGGCCCACTACAAGCTGACGCCGGAGCAGTTGCGCTTTCACCTGGAGCACTTTGTGCGGGATCTGGGGGTGGCGGTGGTGGGGGGCTGCTGCGGCACCCGCCCGGAGCACATTGCTGCTTTGGTGGCAGCCGTCCAGGGGTTGCGGCCCAAACGTCGTTCCGTCGAGCGCATCCAGGCTGCCGCCTCGATCTACTCGCCCCAGCCCTACCTCCAGGACAACTCGTTCTTAATCATCGGCGAGCGCCTCAATGCCAGCGGCTCCAAGAAGATGCGGGAGCTGCTCAACGCTGAAGATTGGGACGGCCTGGTGGCCCTGGCGCGGGAGCAGGTGCGGGAGGGAGCCCACATCCTCGACGTGAACGTGGACTACGTGGGCCGGGATGGGGTGCGGGATATGCGGGAGCTGGTCTCGCGGCTGGTGACCCAGATCCCGCTTCCCCTGATGCTGGATTCCACCGACTGGCAGAAGATGGAGGCCGGCCTCAAGGTGGCCGGGGGCAAGTGCCTGCTCAACTCCACCAACTACGAGGATGGGGAAGAGCGCTTCCTGAAGGTGCTGGAGCTGGCCAAGACCTACGGCGCGGGGGTGGTCATCGGCACCATCGACGAGGAAGGCATGGCCCGCACTGCCGAGAAGAAGTTCCAGATTGCCGAGCGGGCCTATCGCCAGGCGCTTGAGTCCGGGATCCCGCCCTACGAGATTTTCTTTGACCCCTTGGCTTTGCCCATCTCCACCGGCATTGAGGAAGACCGCGCCAACGGAGCAGCTACCCTGGAGGCCATTCGCCGCATCCGCCAGGCTTTCCCCGATACCCACATCCTCTTGGGCATCTCCAACATCTCCTTTGGGCTCTCGCCAGCAGCCCGCGTGGTCTTGAACTCAGTGTTTTTGCACGAGTGCCGCCAGGCCGGGCTGGATGCTGCCATCGTTAGCGCCGCCAAGATCCTGCCCCTAAGCAAGATCCCGGAGGAGCAGCAGCAGGTGTGCCGGGATCTCATTTGGGATCGGCGGCAGTTTAACACTGAGGGTATCTGCACCTACGATCCCCTGGCGCGGCTGACGGAGCTGTTTGCAGGGGTTTCCAGCCAGGAGCTGCGCGCTGCCGGATCCCTGGCCAAGCTGCCGCTGGAAGAGCGGCTGCGGCGGCACATCATCGACGGGGAGCGCATCGGCCTGGAGGAGACCCTGGCGGAGGCGCTGCAGAAATACTCCCCCCTGGAGATCATCAATACCTTTTTGCTGGACGGCATGAAGGAGGTGGGGGAGCTTTTTGGCGCCGGCAAAATGCAACTGCCTTTTGTGCTGCAGTCGGCAGAAACCATGAAGGCGGCGGTGAAATACCTAGAGCCCTTCATGGAAAAGGTGGGCGGGGAGGTGTGCAAGGGCACCTTCTTGATCGCCACCGTCAAGGGAGATGTCCACGACATCGGCAAAAACCTGGTGGACATCATCCTCACCAACAACGGCTACAAGGTCATCAATTTGGGCATCAAGCAGCCAGTGGAAAACATCATCGAGGCTTATGAAAAGTACAAACCCGACTGCATTGCCATGAGCGGCCTGTTGGTGAAATCCACTGCGTTTATGAAAGAAAATCTAGAGGTGTTTAACGAGCGGGGCATCGCCGTGCCTGTGATCCTAGGGGGGGCGGCCCTTACCCGCCGCTTTGTGGAAGAAGACTGCCGCCAGACCTACAAGGGCCAAGTCATCTATGGCCGCGACGCTTTTACCGACCTGCACTTTATGGATCGGCTGATGCAGGCCAAGGCCGCCGGGCGCTGGGATGACCGGCTGGGTTTTCTGGATGACTTGGAGCAGCGAGTCAACGGCCAGAAGGAGGCTGCTGCGGATCCAGCGGATCCCACCTTGCCGGCTCCAGAGGTGACCGTGGGTGCTGTTCCTGCCCTTGCGGTCTCGGCTGGCGACGGCGGGGCAGACACCCGTCGTTCCGAGGCCGTTGCCCTGGATACCGAGCGGCCCATCCCCCCCTTCTGGGGATCCAAAGTTCTCGCCTCAGATCAGATCCCCTGGCCGGAAGTCTTCTTCTATATCGACAAGCAGGCCCTGGTGGCCGGCCAGTGGCAGATCCGCAAGCCGCGCGACCAGTCGGCGGAGGAGTTTGCCCAGTTTCTCGCCACCCAGGTGGAGCCGGTGATCGAGCGTTGGAAGGAGCGGATCCTGAGCGAAGACCTGCTGCACCCGCAGGTGGTCTATGGCTACTTCCCGGCGCAGGCGGAAGGGAATACGTTAATCCTCTTCGACCCGGCCAGCTTCCCCGAGCTGTTTGCTCTAGAGCCCGGCTCCACCACCTACTTCCAACTGCCCACTGTCGAGCGCCCCCAGCTTTCTCCCCAGGTGCGGGAGCTGGCCCGCTTCACCTTCCCCCGCCAAAAAACCGGCCAGCGCCTCTGCATTGCCGACTTCTTCGCCGATCGCTCCACCGGCCTGGTGGACGTTTTCCCCATGCAGGCAGTTACAGTGGGGCCAGAGGCCACGGCCTACGCCCAGCGCCTGTTTGCCGAAGGCCAGTACACTGACTACCTCTACTTCCACGGCCTGGCCGTCACCCTGGCAGAAGCCTTAGCAGAGTGGTGCCACGCCCGCATCCGGCGGGAGCTGGGCTTTGGCGGCGAGGACAGCCCTGACATCCGCCAGATCCTGCACCAGGGCTACCGCGGCTCCCGCTACAGCTTCGGCTATCCTGCCTGCCCCAACATTGCCGATCAGCGGGTTTTGTTGGAGCTGCTCCGGGCCGAGCGCATCGGCCTGACCATGGACGACAGCGACCAGTTGGATCCGGAACAGTCCACCACCGCCATCGTCGCCTACCACCCGGCGGCCCGCTATTTCAATACTTGATCCCTCACCCCCAGCCCCTCTTCCTGAGATCCTCACCCACGGCCTCTATCCCTGAGGGATCCACCCTCACCTCCAGCCCCTCTCCCTGAGGGAGAGGGGGGCTAGCGGGAGCGGCTGAGCAGGGGAAACCCCATCACCACGACCAAGGTAGCCAGGATGATCACGGTGGAGAGGGCGTTGATCTCCGGCGTCACCCCCCGCCGCGCCGTGCTGTAGATGAGGATGGGCAGGGTCTGGCTTTCCGGCCCGCTGGTGAAAAAGGAGATGACAAAGTCATCGATGGAGAGGGTAAAGGCCAGCAGCGCCGCGGCCAGGATCCCCGGCCTGGCCAGGGGCAAGGTTACATAGCGCAGCTTCTGCCAGGTGTTGGCGTAAAGGTCGTAGGCGGCTTCCTCCAAAGCGGGATCCAAAAGCTGCAGGCGGCTGCGCACCACGATGGCCACAAAGGCAATCTGAAAGGTGATGTGGGCCAGGATCATCGTTCCCAAGCCCAGCTCAAACCAGCCGGTGTAGGCGCGCACAAACTGGTAAAACAGCAGCAGCGTAATCGCCATCACAATATCCGGGACAGTGACCGGCAACAGCAGCAACCCCTGCACAATCTTTTGGCCGGGGAAACGGTAGCGGTAGAGGCCATAGCCCAAGAGGGATCCCAGCACCGTGCTCACCAGGGTGCTGACCAAGGCCAAGAGGAACGTATTTTGGGTTGCCTGCCAAACTGCCGCATTGCGAAAGAGAGCCAAGTACCAATCGAAGGTAAAACCCGTCCACGCCAGGCCAAAGCGGGCGCGGTTAAACGAGTAGACGACGATCAACAGAATCGGCAGGTAGAGAAAGCCATAGATGGCATAGCTCACTCCCTGTAGCCAGATGGGTATCTTCGCCACTCTCCTTCCTGCCCTCCCAGGTATTTGCCGGAAAAAGCAGTCGCGCTGCCAGCCTACCTCCTTCCCAGTCTATAGCTCGCTGGTTAGGCAAGATGCAGCAAAACTGTATACTGCCTGCCGCTCCCCTCCCCCTCTGGCAGAGGGGCTAGGGCTATGACCGCCTGGGCCGAGACAGCCCCGATGTTGAGGGAGTTCTCTGTTGCCGGGCTAAGAAGCTTGGCATGAGGGCATTGACACTCCCCCGACTAAAGTCGGGGGATTCTTGCGCAATCCACAGATGGACTCGCAAAGGCGCTGTCAAGACGCCCCTAGACAGTTCCTTGGAACCCAGTCTCAAGGTTCCGCTTACTTGTTGACTGACAGCACTGTCCGGGTCTTTCACCGGGGTGGGTGCTTGCTTAGAACTAAGGAGAGGTCGGGATCCCTTAGTCCGGCTTTGGGCGCAAGCTCTCCAGAAACTCCCGTATCAGGGGCAGCACTTGCTCTGCATGCAGGGCAGGGATAGCGTGTCCAGCTCCTGGCAAGATCTTGAGCTGTGCTCCAGGGATCCCTGCTGCATAGGTCTGGCAATGCCAGAGGGGGATAGTGTCGTCCTGCTCGGCAGCGATCACCAGGGTGGGGGCCTGAATGGAGTGTAAGTCACGCTCAACGGTATCAACGGCATCTTGGGGGCGCAGGCGCTGGCGGAGAAATTGTCGGGCCACCGGCTGCTGGCGCAGGGATCCCCGCAGCCACAGGAGCCAAGCCAGTCGCTCCTCCCAACGTCCCCAGCGGGCCAGGGGGATGGCGGCTCGCAGCAGCCTATCAACCCACGCGCCTTCCCGGAGCAAAAGCCGCATGTGCCGGTAGCGTTTGACAAAGCTGTCGTCGCGGATCCCGGCAGGCGCCAGTAAGACCAACCCCCGCAGGGGGTAACGAATGGCGTAGGCTGCCGCCACCCAGCCGCCAAAAGAGTGGCCCACCAACACCGGCTCAGACAGGCGCAGCGCCTCGACAAACCTGCGCACAAACTCTACTTCCACGGCGATGTCGTAGCGCAGAGCCGGTTGGCTGGACTGACCAAACCCCAGCAAATCTAGGGCGATGCAGCGGTATCGGTCGCCCAACCCTTGCATCAGCGGCCACCAATTGGCGTGAGTGGCCATGAAGCCGTGCAAAAACAGCAGCGGCATCTCGCCTTGCCCCAGCTCCCGATAGGCGGCCCAGCAGGACTCTGCTCCCGCCAGAGTTAATCCCTCCAACTGCACCCTCTGCAGCGGGATCTCTTGAATGCGGGCCCTCAACTCCGCCAGACGCTGCGCCAAAGGCAGTCGTTCCAACAGTTCTTGCTCCCTCATCAGCTCCCTAGTCGATGAACACAGCTTTTTCCACTCCCAAGGGATCCCCTCCGCTCTCTCCGATCTGGTCGGAAAAAGCTGCCATTCAAGCGATCAACTGTAAGTGGGGAGGGGGAGTTTTCAGCCAGTCTTGGCAGCTCAGCAGCCCCTGGCGAAAGCGGGTGGCCGCCTGCGATTGGTAGCGCTCCGGGTTAAACGCCAGCCAAAGGGTGCGCCGTATCTGCAGCCCTTCCACCGCCAGTTTTTTCAGCCGCCCTTGCTCCAAGTCGGAGCCCACTGCCACCATCGACAAAAAAGCCACCCCCAAGCCAGCCTGGACGGCATTCTTGATCGCCTCAATCGAGCTGAGTTCCAGCCGTACGTTTAGCTGGCCCGGGTTGATGCCGTGGCGATTCAACACCCGGTCGATGGTCTGCCGCGTGGAAGACTGGGGATCCAGGGTAATGAAGGGCAAAGTCAACAGATCCACAAGGGCGGGAGCATCGAGGGCAAAGCCGGGGGCGCCGACCAACACGTATTCGTCTTCCGCCAGAGCCATCACCTTCAAATGCCGCTGTAAGTCAAAGGGGATCTCCCCGCCGACAATGGCCAGATCCAGCCGACCTTCCACCAGCTTCTGGGCAATTCGCCGCGTGGATTGCACCAAGAGCTGCACCGAAATCTGGGGATAGCTGCGGTGATACTGCGCGATCAAAGAGGGCATGACGTAGGTGCCCACCGTTTGGCTGGCCCCCAAAACCAAGTGCCCCCCTCCCATCTCTTGCAAATTGGCCAGAGCTTGGACCGTTTCCCGGCAGAGTTTGAGGATGCGCTCGCTGTAGTGCAGCAACACCTGCCCCGCATCGGTCAGTTCCACCTTGCGCCCGCCACGGTCAAACAACACCACTCCCAACTGTCGCTCCAGGTTCTGCACCTGCAAGCTGACCGCCGGCTGGGAGACAAACAGGCTCTCAGCAGCCCGCCGAAAACTCCCCTGCTGCGCAATTGCCTGAACGATGAGGAGCTGATCCAGGGTAAACGGCAGTTCATCCGCCATAGGGAACTCCAAATCACCCAGCGGGATCCCTTCCAACCTAGGGAACTCGGCAGCCCAGGATCGAAAGCCCGCCTGAGATCATCATATATAAGCAGGCTAAATACTAAGGAAATACAAAAGGTGAGCAATCTCGAGAGAACGGCTCGCTCCCGCCTTTTAGACGGAATCTGGGGCGGAGCGCCTCTCCCGAAGAGCCGTTTCCCATACCGCGGATCCCAAGCCCTTACCAAATGGCAGCGAAACTGTTTGATGAAGTCGAGAGCCATCCCCAAGGGCTAGGCGGCTCTGGACTCATCTTTGGCTTCTCTCTAGCGAGGGCCATAGGGCGTCCAATAGCCGCGCCCCTGTTGCCTTGCCGCATTGGCTGCCTCTTTGAGAATAGCGCCGTACTTGAGGCCATTGGTTTGCGGCGACAGTAGGCCATGCCCCAAAAACAGCATCTCCTGGTTGATGAGGGTATTGGCCCGCCAAACGTAGGCAGGCAGGGTGGGGGTGGGCGCCAGAGCGGGATCCAACTCCAAGAACACCTCGCGCCCCAGCAAAGCCGTCTGCAGGTATTGACCGGCATTGTAGATAGGCAGAGGGGTTTGCCTGCGCAGCTCCGTCCACGTAGGATTGACCTCTGCCGGCAGAGGATCAATCCCGATCAGTTGCACCAGGCGCAAATTCAAGTCCCCTTCGAGCTGGACAACCAGGGTGTTGTAATCGACCACCCGAATGACTTGTGCCCGCTTGAGGCTGCGCAGATCCGGACGGGCCACTAAGGTCAAGGCCCAAGCGGGCCATGCCGAGACCAGCAAGGGTAAGGCCAGCAGGCTGCTCAGCTTAATGAAACTCCGTCCCTGGGATATCAACAGAGACTTGGGACGGTGAGAGATGGAAACAGACCGCAGCGATTTTTGCATCATGGACTTCACCCGTTGCATGGCGGACTTGACGATAGGGATGGTTTGCATGCTTAACCTTTGGATTTGACGCTGCCCTTACACCGCCACCCGGCGGGCCTAATGCCGGATCCGGCTCACTGCCGTCACTCTACAAAAAACTGTGGCAGATGGGTCAACTTGGCGAGATTTCCCGCGACTCCTCCTTTCGGAAGCGCCACCGGATCGGCAGCCTAAGTAGACAGTTTCCCAACGGTTCTCCGATGCCTCGCGCTCTCGCCCCAACTCTTCTCTCTCTGGAAGGGGGGAGCTGGGGATACAAATAGAGTCTCGTTGCCATTGGCCCTGACCTCCCTCCGACTCCCCCCGCATACGCAGGGCAGGTACAACGCGAGCCTTCCCGTCTTGCAAGGTAGCCATGGCTCTCTCTCAAAAGCGGGGATCCAGAATGGCCGCAGGGCTCTTCTCCGGAGTCTTGGGCAGGAGGGAGTTGACCAGTACGGTAACCAAGCCCAGCCGATTGCCCGCCAGGATATCTGTCCACAGGCGATCGCCCACGATGGCTACCGCCTCCACCGGCAAGTTCATTTGCGCCACAGCCCGCCGCAGAGCGCGCCGCGAGGGTTTGCCAGCGCCGTGAATGTAAGGCAGGTTTAAGCTCTCACCAATTTGGCGAATGCGGCTGCGGTTGAGGTTGTTGCTCACCAGCCAAATCTGAAAGTGGGGGCGCAATTGCTCCAGCCAGGCGGCCACAGCCGGATCCACCTCCGCTTGGCGGATCGGCACCAGCGTGTCGTCCACGTCGAAGATGACACCCCTCACCTGCCAGGCCAACAGATCTTCTGCCCGCAGCCGCAAGACAGTGCCGGCCACCACCACATCCGGTTGCAGGAGCTTGAACCAAGGTTTGTGTACCATTTGGAAGCTTTTCAACCACCAAGCGCCAATTCTCCTGACCTCCTCATCAAAGACTAGGTTGAAGACCGGGCGGGGATCCCTGCCGCTCGCGGAGGATTTGCCGTTGAGCTGCCTCGTGCTCGGCTAGAGTCTTGCTGAAAACATGGGTGCCGTCGTAGCGGGCCACAAAGTAGAGGTAGTCGGTCTCCTCAGGCTCCAAAACGGCTTTGAGGCTGGCCAAGCCCGGACTGGCGATGGGGCCAGGGGGCAATCCGGGGTTGAGGTAGGTGTTGTAGGGAGAGGGAGTACGCACCTCGGCAAGGGTGAGGCGGCGATCCGGAGTTTGCCGGATATTCAAGGCATATTCCACCGTCGGATCGGCTCCCAGGGGCATTCCCTGCTTGAGCCGGTTCAAGAAGACACCCGCGATTAAGGCGCGCTCCTCCGGCACAGCGGCCTCCCGCTCCACAATGCTGGCCAGGGTAACCCACTCATGCAAGGAGAGGGAAGTGGTGTGCTGGCGAAACAGGGGTAGGGCCACAGCGGCAAACCGCTGCAGCATAGCGTTGATTACAATCTCGGCTTTTTGCTGATCTGGCAGGGATCCCTCCACCTGTTCGACAGGAAAAAGATAGGTATCGGGGAAGAGGTAGCCTTCCAGGGAGTTCAAGCTGGGGGGCAGCCACTCAAGGGGTGGGATCACACGGGCTGTGGCAATGAAAACATCGGCTGGCATCCACTTGCGCTCCGCTAAGGCCGCCGCCATCTGCTCGATCCGCCAGCCCTCTGGGATGGTCAGCCGCCGCTGCAGAATCCGGCCCTGCCGCAGTTGTCGGGCTACAGATAGCATGTCTTGGTTGGGATCCAAAGCGTAGGTACCTGCCTGAAACAGCCAGTCGCGGCCAAAGGTGCGGCTCCACAGCTCCCAGGCCAAAGCAGAGCGGATCACCCCCGCTTGGTGCAGTTGTTTTCCGATTAAACGGCTGCTGCTGCCCGGCTGGATCACCACCTGGATTGGCTCTGGGCCACCCACCGGCTGAAGCCAGGTCTGCCAGCGCCAGTAGCCAAAGCCGACGGCCAAAGCCACCAGGAAAGCTAAGCCTTGCACCAGACGGCGACCCCAACGTTGGCGGCAGCAGGGCGGAGCACTCTGGGCGATCAGGCCTTCGGGCGAGGCGGGATCGCGGTGATCTGTCATCGCCTTCCCCTCCACATCGCGT
The DNA here is from genome assembly GCF_047462295.1 of Synechococcus sp. H60.3. Lineage (NCBI taxonomy): Bacteria > Bacillati > Cyanobacteriota > Cyanophyceae > Synechococcales > Synechococcaceae > Synechococcus > Synechococcus sp. H60.3. Next base: position 15,750 of record NZ_JANSIY010000027.1, read on the forward strand.
CAGCACATCCTCTGGCCAGGTTGGCGTGGCCAGAAGAGATCCTCAGGCCGTCACCGGCCACTCAAGGCCACCCCCAGTGTAGCCTCGACCTATTCCACTTAGGATCCACTCTCCTGGGCCAAGCGGGCAGGGATCCCATTGCTCTTGGGAGTTGTTTGTCCAATCCAAGTGCCGATGGGCTCACCCTGCACCACCCGGTAGATGTTGCCGGGGGTGGTTAGGTCGAAAACCACGATGGGTAGTTGATTTTCTTTGCAGAGGGCGATGGCGGTGCTGTCCATCACCCGCAGATCGCGGGTAAGCACATCCTGGTAGCTGAGAACATCGTAGCGGCGGGCCTGAGGATGGGTCTTGGGATCCGCGTCGTAAACTCCGTCCACCTTGGTGGCCTTGAAAATCACCTCGGCATCGATCTCCGCCGCCCGCAAGGCCGCAGTCGTGTCGGTGGTAAAGAAGGGATTTCCGGATCCTGCCCCAAAGATCACCACCCGCCCTTTTTCCAGGTGACGAATGGCGCGGCGACGAATGTAAGGCTCTGCCACCTCCTGCATGGCAATGGCCGTCTGCACCCGCGTCGGGATCCCGGCTCGCTCGATGGCATCCTGCAGGGTTAGGGCATTGATGACGGTAGCCAACATCCCCACGTAGTCAGCAGAAGCTTGATCCATCCCCTGGGCAGCCGCTTCCTTGCGCCCGCGCCAGATGTTGCCCCCTCCCACCACGATCGCCACCTGCACGCCCGCCCGCACCACCGAGGCCACTTCGCCGGCAATGGATTGCAAGACCTCGGGGTCAATCCCGTAGGGACGTTCCCCCATGAGGGCTTCACCGCTCAGCTTCAGCAGAATACGTCGGTACTTCATGGTTGTCCGCTCCAGCCCACCCCTGCCTACAATAGCAGCTTTGCTGGGCTAGATCCGGTTAGGGTGTTGGCCAACAGAGCCTCTCGATAAACTCGCCATCACGGCTGCTGCTCTTCGCCAGCGCTGGCCTCCTGATCACGAGGGACAGAACGGAAGCGGCGGCTATTGCGAGCACGACTTTTTTGAAACTGCTTGGCATACTCGCGGTTGCGCTCGGCTTTTTCCCGCTTCAGGTTGCGTTTTTTGGCCATGCTGGTCTTCCTGACCGGTTGTCCGGCATCAAGTAAAGCACTCCGGTAGAGTGCGAGGTGTCCTTAATCGTAACATGCTTTGCCGAAGCCATCCTGAAGGCCTTTGCTCAGCCGGCTATGGGCAGGGATCCCCAGAGTAGGGAGAGGCCGATTAGGAGGAACCCTACGCCTGCCGAGGTTTTGATCCAGCGGGGGGGGATGACCCGCGCTACCCAGGCTCCCGCCCACACCCCGATGAAGCTGGTGCTGATCAGGGCAGCAGCAGCCCCGCAGAAGATCACCCCAAGATTTTGCGAGTGGGCGCTGAGGAGCAGGGTGGCCAGCTGGGTTTTATCGCCCATTTCGGCCAGCAAAATTGAGCCGAAGCTGACCAGAGCAGCTCGCGCCGCGGTCTGTCTCAAGAAAGAGAAAATCTGACTGCTGTACTGGCTCAACACGCCTCTCTAGCCAAGTTGCTCTCAACTTTTCCCTGGCAGGCCACCCTCGCTTCCCTCAGAGGGCTCACTCTTCCCTTGCCATTCCCGCCAGAGGACATAGCTCCCGATTGCCAGGAAGCCGCTGCCCGCTAACCATTGTAGCCAGTCTGCCGGGATCACCTGTCCCAGTCCTCCCCCCAAGGCTACGCTGAGCAAACTGGCGGTCACTAGAGCGCTGGCAGAGCCGAAAAAAATCGCCCAGGGAGACTTGGATTGGGCGCTCATGAGCAAGGTGGCCAATTGAGTCTTATCGCCCATCTCCGCCACAAACACGGTTATAAAGGTAACAAGCCAGAGCCGCAGTGGGGATTCCTCTGGCAGGTTGTTGACGGCAGAAGAGGCTTCAGAGAGGGACGGCACCGTTTGCGCTTCCAGGGCAGGAGACGCGGCCAGGTTCTCACTGGTGGGTTGCCAGTCAACAGCGGTGGCTTCGTTCCAGTGGAGATAGTGCTGCCCAACGGCCAAAAAGCTCCAATAGAGAGCCAAGGATAGGGCTGTCAGCCCCAAGCCTAAAGCCAGTTGCCCCTGCCAAGAACGCCCTGATGCCATGGTCTCCGCTGTCCGCTAACCACCGACATGCAGCTTATCCTGTAGCAGGGCTTTTTTCACCGGTTCTGGAAAAGACAGGGGCGCTAAAGTAGAGAAAGAAGGGGCGTTGGCCGAGCGGTTTAGGCAGCAAACTCATAATTTGCCTTACACAGGTTCGATTCCTGTACGCCCCATCGCCAAAACGCTCTCCGCAGAAGAGTGCTGGATCGAAACCGGCTGGAGATGGTTTCCCATCCCCAGGCACTTTGCTGCTGAGGCAACCCCTTCCAGCCCCTATCCCAGGACGGCAAAAGGAGACGTATCAAAGGCGGGGGCTAGACTCCGTGCGGGATCCCGTATCTACGGAGCGAGGCAGCCAGCGCTCGGGCAAGGCGGTGGGGGATCCCCACTGGGACTGGAGCCGGCTGAGGAATTCTCCCTGCGAGGTGCGCAAGTCGGCCAAGTTGGCCCCGCTGTTCATCACAGCAAACCAGATATCCCCCCGCTCAGTTGGCAACACGCCCGCCAAGGTGCTGACGCTGGGTAGGGTGCCGGACTTGGCGATCATCACTCCCGGCAGCAGCCGCCGCTCCAACACCCCCACATCCTGGCCGACGACGGCAAAGGCATCTGCTAGCGACAAGCCGTGCTCTTCCAGCAGCGATTGAATGGCCCGCAACATAGCTACATTGGCCCGCGGGGAGATGCGGTTTTCCACCCCCAACCCTGAGCCGTTGATCAGGTGCAGCTCTTCTGCCGGGATCCCTGCTGCAGCCCGAGCCCTTTGGGCTACCTGGGCCGCTCCCCCCACCGCCTCCGCCAGCATCTCGGCCATGGCATTGTTGCTGTAGAGGTTCATCAGCTTGAGTAGATGAAGGAGAGGAGGCGATTCATGTCTGAGCAAGACCTGGGCCTCCGAGGGGATCTGCTGGGCAACTCGCACCGACCCCAAAATCTCCACCTGCGGCCTGGGCGTGCCGGGGGGCAGAGTTTGAAATTGCGCCTGGGCTTCCGAGGGCCAGAGGCGAGCATCTATCCCCTGCCGCAGCAGCGCTCCCGAGCGGGCCACATCCTGGGAAAAGTTCATGTAAAAGCGGCCCGCCACCACCAGATCCCCGCGCACCTGGCGGATCCCCTGGGCGTTGAGGGCATTCCCCACCGCGAAGGCTTCCTCCCAAACAAAGAAGGGATCCTCCCCTCCCAGCACCCAGAGATCGCCCTGCAAAACTCCGTCCGTTCCCAGCGAACCTGCTGTCAAGTAGGTGGTGACGAAGCGGTGTTGCCATCCAAACTGCTGCAGAGCAGCCAGGGTAGTGGCCACCTTGGTCAGAGAGGCTGCCGGCAGAGCCTTGGATCCCTGGTGTTGCCCCAAAACTTGGTCACCCATCTGCAGCCAAACCCCCTGGGCCGCGGAAGCAAAGCCGCGACCGCTCAACCGGGCTAGGTACGCCTCCACCTGGGGCTGCAGGGATCCCTGCGCCGTCGCCTGGGAAAAATGAGCTGAGCTCAGCAGCAGGAGCGCTGCCGAGAGCATCCCCACCCCGATCGCAACCAACCGCCAGCCCGGCCAGACCCGCCGCTGTCGTTCGCAATAGTATTGCAGAGCACTTTTCACCCAAAAGGCCCTCTAAAAACGCCGACCCACCGCAGGAGCGGATCCCTCAGCTCGGCAGCTCCCAGCCGCTCTCTTCCACAGGTTCCACGTCGATGGTGCCGGGGGGCGTTTGCCGGTAAAAATGTCCATCGGCAACAAACAGGGGCTCGCCACAACTGGGGCAGAAGAAGCGGCTGCCCTCGATGGCCTGCGATTCCGACCCACAGACCGGGCAGCGATCCGTGGCAATCCAGCGGCGTGCCCACCAACGAAAGGCCAGCAGCACCAGTACCGGCAGAGAGAGCAAGAACAGCAACAGAGCCACCAACCCAGCAACCAGCCAACCCAGCCCGACACGGGTCAGCAAAGCTGCCAAGGCCAGGGATCCCAGCCAGAAGCCCCAGCCACCTAGAGAGATGGAATAGGTTTTGGGCTGCTCAAACCGCATCTTTGTTTTCCCTTCCCGTATTGACTACGCTGACCAACGCCGCCGGGATGCCGCGGGCCTTTTCCCGAGTATGTTAGCCCAGACTCACTCGAACTATAGAACCACCTGGGCATACCCTGTAGGCTAGCTCATTTCCAATAGAGGCGGGATCCGGTTTCCCGCACCCTCTGGCAGTCCGGACGCCGGGGTTGCCTCTCTAGAGGGCGGGCAGGATTCCTTTGGCAGCCGAAAGTCGGTGGCACTATCTTGGATGAAGCTATTATCAATTGCAGAACTTATTGACTGTTGCGGCGATGTTTCCCAAAAGTGGAGAGGCGGCATTATGGTCTACACAGAAGAAGCTTTCAAAGCAGAGCTGAACGCCAGAGGCTGGCGAGCCACCCGGCAGCGGGAGATTATCTTGCAAACCTTTCAGAACCTACCCGAGGGCACTCACCTAAGCGCTGAGGAGCTGCACAAAAAGTTGCGGGAAGAAGGCCACAACATCAGCCTTTCCACCATCTATCGCACTGTCAAGCTGATGGCACGCATGGGCATTTTGCGCGAGCTGGAACTGACCGAAGGCCACAAACATTATGAGATCAACCAGCCTGCCCCCCACCACCACCACCATTTGGTTTGCATTAAAACCAACAAAGTCATCGAGTTCAAAAACAACGCCATCCTGAATATCAGCCAGAAGGTGGCTGAAAAGTACGGCTTTAAGGTGCTGGATTGCCAGCTCACCATCATCGGCATCAGCCCGGAGGGACAGCGCTCGATCTTGTAGCCAAACAATTTCTGAAGCTCAGCTCCTGGACAGATACTTGCCCGGGGCGTTCTCCCAGCAGCGGAGCTGTACTGGGTTTGTGGGGAGATGGGGATCCCCTTGGCAGGGAAAGTGCCAGAATAGCCGCTGTAAAGTCGAAAGCCATTGGCAGTTGAGGCAATAACTGAGCTTATCCCACCCAATTCGGGAGATGGCTATGAACGAGCAGGAAGTGGCGCAGTGGCTAGAGCAAGCTCTGGCAAACCTGCGTCTGAGGATCCAGGTGAAGGTCCAGCCCCTCCAGGACAATGCCGAGGACTACGCCTTGGTGGTCATGATCAACCACCCTGCTCACGTTGCTCTCAACCATGAGAGGCTGACGGCCTGGTTCCAGAAGGCAATTCCCAGCCGCTATCCTCAAGTCAAGCGCTTGGCTCTCTACAGCCGCCCCATCGGCCAGCAGCAGGCCGACTGGAAGGCCCAGGTGAGGCTGGCTCCGGAAGTGGCGACGGGCAGGAGGGATCCCGCCGACAGTCCAGATCTCAGCCGCTACTGCTTTGTCCAAGACCGCCAGTTGCTCACTGCCGACCTGCCTCAACCTTCGAGCGTGGTGCGCCAGGCGGTCTTGGGTTTTCATAGCCTCACCGCTGGGCAAAAAGAGGAGGTTTTGCCCCTACTGCCCACCTTGTTCCGCAACCCCGGCGCCGTCTCGACGGTGACGTTGTCGGTGGAAGCATCCCTGTGGCTGGAACCTCTGAAAAGCCTCAATCCCCATGAGCTGCGCCTGTTGAGCGTTTGGCTGAGCCGCTATTGCTTCAACCCCAGCCGCACCTTAGCAGAGTTGGATCCCGCCACCTCCAATCTCAAAACCGGTCAGACCCACCGCCGGTATCGCGCTCCTCAGACAGGGGTCTCGCTGGTTTTGGCCAGCTTTGCCGGCAACCTCACTCTGGCCGCCGGCGTGACCCTGAGCCTGTTGTTCGGCATGGTGTTTGTGCTGGCCCTGGCCGTTTTCGGCACCTTGGAAGGGGGGTTCTCTTTTGGCTCTCTCCTTTTTGCTGTTTTGCTCACCCTGGCCTTCAACGCCCTGATTTTCTTTTTGTCCCCCTGGCTGATGGACTGGATCCAGCACAGCCTCTACGGCACCCAGTGGGTGAGCCTGGCAGAAATCGGGCGTCGCAGCCCCGAAAGCGCGGAGGTGATCGAACGGGTCTGCCGCCAGTACAAGCTGAAGCAGCCGAAGCTGGGTCTGATCCGCGACCAAAACCCCACTGCCTTTACCTATGGCAGCCTGCCGGATACGGCCCGCATCGTCGTCAGCGAGGGCCTGTTTACCTACTTGGAAGATGAGGAGGTGGCTACAGTTTATGCCCACGAGCTGGGGCATGTGATCCACTGGGATTTCGCGGTCATGACTCTGGCTTCCACGTTGGTGCAGATCCTCTACCTCCTCTACGTCTACCTGCGCGACACCCGCCGGGATCGCAGAGGGGGCAAAAACATAGGTTCCTTGGCGCTGGTCGCCTACTTTTTCTACGTGGCTGGCTCCTACTTGGTGCTGTATCTGTCGCGGGTGCGGGAGTACTTTGCCGACCACTTTGCCGCCGAAACCACCGGCAACCCCAACGCCCTCTCGCGGGCTCTGGTGAAAATAGCCTTTGGCATTGTGCAAGAAGGGGAGCGGGAACAGGATGAGGAAGCCCGACAGCGCAGTGCTCGCCTGCTGGAAGGGACGCGGGCCTTGGGGATCTACGATGCCAAGGCGGCGGTGATGGCGGGAACAGCTTACCGGGTGGCTGCGGATCCCAGCCAGGTGGGCAGGGTGTTTTTGTGGGATCTGTTTAACCCTTGGGCCTGGTGGATGGAGCTGAACTCCACCCATCCCCTCACTGGCAAGCGGGTGCGGGCGCTGGGCACCTATGCCGAACAACTGGATCTGCCGGTGGAGTTCGACATGGCCAGCGTGGTGGCCCAGGGCAAGCAGCTCAACCGCCAGCAGCTCTACGGCAATTTTCTTCTGGACGTGGTTTTGTTAAACGCCGAGTGGCTGGGGGCGATCTTGGGGATGGTGCTCGGGATCCCCGCTCTGCAGGCAGGGTCTTACGGCATGTTTGCCGGCCTGGCCGTGGCGGGAGCCAGCTTGGGCCTACTGCTGAAGATGACGGTGATGTACCCCAGCTTGGAAAACCCGCCGGCGTTGACGGTGTTGAAGGCGATGAGCAACCCCTATGCCAGCCCCTTGCGCGGCTTGCCGGTGCAGTTGCAGGGGCGGGTGATTGGGCGAGGGGATCCAGGCTATCGCTTTGGCGCCGATCTCAAGTTCCAGGATGAGACGGGGATGATTTTCTTGCGCTATGTTTCTCGGTTTGGGCCGCTGGGCAACTTCCTGTTTGGGGAGAGCCGGGCAGGCAGGCTGATCGGCCAAGAAGGAGCGGTGGTGGGATGGTTCCGGCGGGGGGTAGTTCCCTACCTAGATCTGTCCCGCTTCCAGAGCCGCTATGGCGAAGTGGTGACCAGCCATCCTCCTTTTGGGCAGGCGGTGCAGGTGGCGCTGGGCTTGATTGCCGCCTTGCTGCTGATGATCTTTTTCCCGTTCTAGGCTATCTGGCCAAGGATGCCAAGCTCAGGCTTTTGCCGGTTGCCCACCGTTGGCACGGGCATAGTCGTCGCTGAAGCGGATAATGTCGTCTTCGCCCAGGTACTGGCCGTTTTGCACCTCGATGATCACCAAGGGGATGACGCCAGGGTTTTCCAGGCGGTGCTTGGTGCAGGGGGGCACGTAGGTGGACTGGTTGGTGGTGATCAGCCGCTCTTCATCGCCGCAGGTAACTTTGGCGGTGCCAGCAACAACGATCCAGTGTTCGCTGCGGTGGTAGTGCATCTGCAGGCTAAGGCGATGCTTGGGCAGCACCACAATCCGCTTGATCTTGTAGCCAGGGCCCTCATCTAGCACTGTAAAGCTGCCCCAGGGGCGAGTTTCGGTATTGCTCTCCATGAGCTTGTTGAAAACTTCGGCTGAGAAGGTGGCCGGCAGTTTTTCCACTGAGGGTAGGGGGGAATTGTGGGTTTCTAGCATAGGCTGCTCTCCTTGGGGCCCTGCCTTCAGCTTATCCTACCGAGCTGGGGAGTAGCCTAACTCCATTGAAATCCTATGGGATCATGGAGAAGTCTCCTGATCTTGGCAAAGGCCCTTCTCCTCCATGCATTCCTACCCGGTTCACATCCACGACCGCCAGAAAGACACCCACTATCTCATCCAGGTACCTGCCGACCAATACATCCTGGAGGCTGCCGAAGCCCAAGGGATCCAACTGCCCTTTGCCTGTCGCAACGGCGCCTGCACCACCTGTGCGGTGCGGATCCGGCAGGGATCCCTCTACCAGCCGGAGGCGATGGGGATCTCGCGGGAGCTGAAGGAGCAGGGCTACGGGCTGCTGTGCGTGGGCTATGCCCGCTCGGAGCTGTGGGTGGAAACCCAGGATGAAGATGAGGTGTACGAGCTGCAGTTTGGCCGCTACTTCGGTCAGGGGCGGGTACGACCGGGGATCCCCATCGACGATGAGTAATTTTTCTCCCTCAGTTGCCTCTAAAGGCCTGCCGCCGCATCCCTGGCCTTCGCAGCCCCAGGGCTGGCTGTTGGGAGCGGCAGCGCTGATCCCGCTAAACCTGGCCCCCAGTCTGCTGTTGGCGGTGGTGGGAACGGTGCAGAGCTATGGCCGCTCCTGGCAGCAGATCCGACGGGATCCCCTGTTGGGCTTGGCAGGCCTGCTGAGCCTGGTTGCGGTGACAACGGCGCTGCTGGCAGAAGACTGGCGGCTGAGCTTGCTGGGGATGTTTAACTACTGGCCTTTTCTGCTGATGCTGCCGGCCTTGGCTGGGGCACTGAGGGATCCCCTCAGCCGCCGGCGCCTGGCGCAGGTGTTGGTGCTAGGCAGTGGACTGATGCTGCTGTTGGGCTGGGGAGAGGTTCTGTGGGGGTGGCGGGGGCATCTCTTCTTGGGGCCGCTCTGGATTACGGGAGTGGCTGGCGGGGAGCGGCCGGCGGCGGCCTTCACCTCCCCCAATATTCTGGCCATTTACCTAGTGATCCACCTGTGCTTGGCGGCGGGGCTGTGGGGGGTAGCCTCATCCCCCCTTACCAGAGCAGGGCTGGCGGCAATGCTGGGGCTGGGATCCCTGCTGTTGCTGCTGACGGCCTCCCGCAACGGCTGGGGGGCAGGGGGATTGGCTTTGCTCATTGGGCTGGCGCTGCGGCGCTGCTGGTGGGGGCTCCTGCTCCTGTCCAGTTTGGGGTTGGCCGGCTTGGCGGCGGCTTTGGATTGGCCCGGCTGGCGGGCGGTTGTGCCCTCCTTGATCTGGAGCCGGTTGGCAGACACCTTTGACCCCCAGGCCCCCTACTTTAGCTCTACGGCCAACCGCCTGGATGCCTGGCGCTTTGCCCTGCAGATGGTGCGGGAGCGTCCCCTAACGGGCTGGGGCTGGCAGAGCTTCCCTGCCCTCTACAACGCCCAGGATCCGCCGGAGCTGCTGGGCCACTGCCACAACTTGTACTTGCACCTAGCGGCAGAAGGCGGGATCCCTCTGCTGCTGGGCTATTTGGCCTTGTGGGGCTGGATCTTGGTGCGGAGCTGGGGAGCCTGGCGCTGCTCCCAAGACGGGATCCTCTTGGGAGTTTTACTGGCCTTGACGGCGTTTTTTGCTGCGGGGCTTTTGGATGTGGTGATCTTGGATGGCCGCATTCACCTGTTGATAACCTTGCTCTTGGGCGCAGCTTGGGGAGCCAGCCTCGAGCCCCTCTGCAGCGAGGCAAATAGGGTTCCGGCGGATCCCTTCTCAGGCGAGGTATCCCGGCCAATGCCGCAATAGAGTTCCTCCCTTGGTCTCTGTTTCGGTCGCCGGATTTTTTAGCTTGGGATTGTCTCAAGTCCCCGCTCATCAAATCTCCCTTTTCCTTGGGGAGAAAAGGTGGGAGGCGAGGGCATACAGCCTGTTAAGGAATCAAGGGGTACAGTAGCAACACTTAGCAAACCAACTTCGGAAGCAGGATGGATTGATCAG
>NZ_JANSIY010000028.1:0-25307 GCF_047462295.1 Synechococcus sp. H60.3
CGCAGTCTTTAGGATTCACCTGAAAGAGTTTTGGCCGCTAACCGGAGTGTGCTAATTGGGTTTGATGGTGAGCCAGACCATGTTCACCTGCTCGTCGACCTGCACCCTGATAACAACATATCTAACCTCGTTTCTTTTCTCAAGTCAGCATCAAGTCGCATACTAAGACAACAGTTTGCGGAACAGCTCAATAAAGTGTCCTGGGGAAAGGCTAAGCTTTGGCATGATTCTAAGTGCATTGTCTCATGCGGCAGTGCACCTCTAGAAATTGTGAAGCGATATATCCAGAATCAGTCAGGAGGCGCTATCCCTCCCCACCGTCTATACGGTGGGGAATCCCGCGCCTTACGTTGACAGGCAACCGGTTCGCATCGACAGCCCTGCAGCAGCCATTCGCCGGGGCATCGGCATGTTGCACCAGGATCCCTTGGATTTTCCTTCTCTGACGGTGCTGGAAAACTCTGGAAAACTTTATATCGCCAGTTATATCGCCAGGCAGCGGGGCGCTTGGGTTTGGGGTTGCGAGAGAGCCGAAAACGTCTCCGAAAAGCCTGTGAAGAGTTTGGCTTCAACCTCAACCCGGATGAGGCTATCGGCAGTTTGACGGTGGGGGAACGGCAGCAACTGGAGATGCTGCGGTTGCTCTCACTGGGGATCAACACCTTAATTTTGGATGAGCCGACGACGGGCATTTCTGCGGCGCAAAAAAGATCTTTTGTTGATCTTTTGTTTGCGGCTTTGCGTCGGCTGGCAGAGGAGGGCAAGTCGGTGATCTTCGTCTCCCACAAGCTGGCCGATGGGGAATGCTTTTGCGATCGGGTGACGGTGATGCGGCAGGGGGAAGTGGTGGAGGAGCTGACTGTGAAGGGTGAAGACATTTCCCTGCCGGAACAGCGGCTGATCGATTGGATGTTTGAGCGGGAATTGGCGCCCCTGGCTCGGCCCCCCTCTCTGCAAAGAAGGGCAAATCCCCTGTTGGAGTTACGCTCCCTGGTGGTGCGGCATGAGCCGTTTACCTTGGCTTTACCGGATCTGGCGGTGCAGCTGGGGGAAGTGATTGGGTTGGCCGGTTTGGAGGGCAGTGGGCAACGCTCTTTCCTGCTCACCTGGGCAGGGTTGTTGCCGCCCAGGCAGGGCCAGATTCTCTTGGCAGGGCGGGAGATGACCAGGCCGTCCTTACGGCGACCATCTGCGCTCTGGGGTGGGGTTTTCTCTAGCGGATCGGCTGCGAGAAGGGCTGATCCCTGGCTTGACGTTGCAGGAGCATTTTGCCCTCCAGCAGCGGGATCCCTGGATTAACTGGGCTCTGGCCCGTCAACAGGCTGAGGCGGCCACCGAACACAGCGGGGCAGCTTGGTAGCCCCGTACTCAGCGCTCCGCGCCGCTGACGCGAGTAGTACAGTGAAGAAAAGCCCGCTCGCGTTAGCGGGACGTAGTCCTTAAGCAACTTGAGTCGCTCGCCAATGCTATAACAAGCAAGTACCCACCCCGGTGAAAGACCTGGACAGTGCTGTAAGTCACAAGTAAGCGGAACCTTGAGACTGGGTTCCAGGGAGCCGTCTAGGGGGGTCTTGACAGCGCCTTTGCGAGTCTATCTGTGGACTGCGTAAGAATCCCCCGACTTTAGTCGGGGGTGTCAATTCGGCGTTCGCGGTCACCTCTACAGCAGGGTGGAACAACTCTCGGGGGGCAGCCAGCAACGCAGCCAGTTGGCCCTATTGCCCGCACTGGCCTGGGGATGGATGGGCTGCACCCTGCTGCTCTTGCTCGGGGATGGGATCCTTGCCTTCTGGGTTTGGACGGGGGGCTAACTTAGCTCCAGCGGGGCAAGTAGCAGGAAAAATCCTGTTTCTTAACAAACCGAAAGGGCCCGGAAAGGGATCCCCAGACCACTTGATCCGTTTCCGGGTCGCGGCCCTGATCCAGGCTGTGGAAGTAGTCGGCCCCAATCTCGAACTCGCTATAGAGGTAGGTGGTTCTGCCCTTGCGCTCGACGATACAGCCTTTGCCGGGCACGCTGCGGCCCCGGTAGCAGGATCCCGTCCACTCCACCTGGGTTACACAGCCGGGCAAGAGTTCCAGCTCTGCCGCCGTCAGGCCGGCCAATTGCTCCAAGTTCCGACCGGCACATTTGTAGACCTCTGGAGAGGTCAGGGCATAGTTTTGGATGCGGATCCCGTCGGGGGTCTCGAAGAGATGGATGACCCGCTGCCGGTAGGGCTGGTCGGGGTAGATATCGTACAGTTGCTCCACGTAAAACCCTATCCCCTGAAACACCGACCACGGCAGGGGGCATTGGTAGACGTGAATGTTGGCAAACCAAACCGGCTCGGCCATAGCCTGGTGCAGATTGTTGAAATGTCCGGCCATCCAGGTAGCCAGTTGGGCCAGTTGCGGCGAAACCGACATAGCGCGGGCAAAATCCTAACCAAGGGCAAACCTATTATCCAAGACGCTCGTCCTAGCTGCCAAAGCAAGCCTTTAGGGCCGCAAGCTAGAGTAGAAGGATGCAATCCGTTGCCACTTGGCCTATGTCTGCTGCACCTCTTCCTCTGCTGGGGCAATCTTTGGCTGCCTTGAAAGAGTGGGCAGTTGAGCAGGGGCAGCCGGCCTACCGCGGGCAACAACTGCACACTTGGCTCTACCAAAAAGGGATCCGCTCCCTGCAGGAAGTGACGGTCTTTCCCAAAGCCTGGCGCGAGGCGCTGCAGGATTATCCTGTGGGGCGCTCCCAGGTTGTGCAGCGGATAGAATCCCGCGACGGCACCGTTAAGTTGCTGCTGCAGCTAGCAGATGGGGAGTTGATCGAGACGGTGGGGATCCCAACCGCCAAGCGGCTAACTGTCTGCGTTTCCTCCCAGGTGGGCTGCCCCATGGCCTGCGACTTCTGCGGCACCGGCAAGATGGGCTACCGGCGCAACCTCAAGTTGCACGAAATTCTGGATCAGGTGTTAACGGTGCAGGAGGACTTTGGCCGCCGCGTCAGCCACGTGGTCTTCATGGGTATGGGGGAGCCCCTGCTCAACCGCGACACCGTGGTGCAGGCCATCCGCCGCCTCCACCAAGATATCGGCATCGGCCAGCGGCACATTACCCTTTCCACCGTGGGCGTGCCCCGGCAAATTCCCTGGCTGGCAGAGCAGAATCTGCAAGTTACCTTGGCCGTCAGCCTGCATGCCCCCAACCAGGAGCTGCGGCAGCAGTTGATCCCTTCTGCAGCCCACTACCCCCTAGAGGCCCTGATCCGGGATTGCCGCGACTACATGCTGCGCACCGGGCGGCGGGTCAGCTTTGAATATACGCTGCTGGCTGGGGTCAACGATCTGCCCCTCCATGCCCGCCAACTGGCGCGTCTGCTGCAGCAGGCCAGCCAGGCGGGGGCCCGCCTGCACGTCAACCTGATCCCGTACAACCCCATTGCCGAGGCCGACTATCAGCGCCCCCAGCCGGCGCGAGTGGCGGAGTTCGTCCGGCTGCTTGAAGAGCACCACGTGCGGGCCAGCGTGCGCCAAACCCGCGGCCTGGATGGCAACGCCGCCTGTGGTCAACTACGGGGATCCTTTCTGCACGCTTCCCCCGCGCCCTTGCCTTCCCCTGGGCCAGCCCTTGGCCGTTCTTAGATGCTCAAGTTCGGAGTTTTTTTGCAGTTGCCACCGGCAGGGCGGGAGGCAGCCAAACGCGAAAATGCGTCCATCCTTCCGAGCTGCTGACGGAGATCTGGCCCCCCATGTGCTCCACCAGTTGCTTGACCAGGGCCAGCCCCAGGCCGGTGCCGCCGTGCTTCCAGCGATCCGACTGCGGGATGCGGTAGAACTTCTCAAAGATGCGGGGCAGCTCCGACTCCGGGATCTCGCTGCTGTTGCTGCAGACAAAGAGGATCCCTTCTCCTTCCCAGGCCACCTGCAGGTGGATGGATCCCGCGGGGGCGGTGTATTTGACGGCGTTGTGCAGCAGCTCGCGCAAGATGCGGCCCAGAGCCGTGGGATCCGCCTCAAGGGGTGGGATCCCCTCTTCTAGGTGCAGTTGCAAACTTTGGTTTTTGGCCTGGGCCAGGGGCTGAACTGCCGCCACCAGATCCCGCAAATAGCGCGGCAGAAAGATCTCTTCGGGTTGGAGCAGATACTTCTCGGCTGCCAGCCGCTGCATGTCCAGCAGGTCGTTGATGAGCTCAATTTGGCGGTTGCATTCCTTGAGGGCGATGGCGAAATAGTGCTGCTGCTTCTCGGGGTTATCGTGGGCTATTTGCAACATTTGTAGGGCCATGCGCACATTGGTCATGGGGGTGCGCAGCTCGTGGGAGACGGTGCTCAAGAAATCGTCCTTGAGCAGGTTGAGCCGCTCTAATTCCTTCACCTGGGCCTGGGCCGCCTCATACAGACGGGCCTGCCGCAGAGCCAGAGCAGACAGGTTGGCCACCTGGTAGGCCAGTTGTCTCTCCGCTTCGGAAAACTCCTGCTGCCGCTCCAACAGCAGCAGCCCCAGCCGCTCTTGCTTGTCCCAAAGGGAGCAAGCCAAAAGCTGTACCCAGTGCCCCCCTCGCTCCTTTTGACAACAGCAGTGGACTTCCCAGGGCTGGTCAAGAAACGCATGGGAGTGCAGCAGGTGCCTCAGCTCGGGATCGTTGAGGTAGGCGGGATCCGCCTTCTCCGGAAACGAGCAAGCCGGGATCCAAGAGGATCCATCGGCACTGGTCAAGAAAATATGACAGCCGGTTAGGTTGAGGGCCTCGGCCAGGCTCTTGACCACCTCTTCCAGGATCTCCCCCTCCTTGAGGCTGGCCACCATCTGGCCGCTGAGGGAGCGCAGCACCGCCTCAAAGCGCAAAGCCTGCTCCAGCTTGGCAGTACGCAGCGCCACCTGGGCTTCCAGCTCGCGGTTGAGGGCTTCTAGCTGCTGTTGGATCCGCTTTTGCTCGGTGATCTCCCGCCCCACCGACAGGATCTCCACCAGTTGGCCCTGGCTGTCGAAAATGCCCTGATCCACCCAGCTCACCCAGCGGGATTGGCCATCTTCGCCGGGGTACTCCCGCTCGCTGCGGTGGTAAGGGTGCTCAGGCGTCAGAGCCGCAAGGGACTGCAGCACCGCGGCTTGCTCTTCTTCCGGGAGCAGATCCCGCCAAGGTCGGCCCAACACTTCTTCTGGGGAACAGCCAAAAAAGCGCAAGAGCGCAGGGTTGCCGTAGGTAATTCTCCCATCGGGCTGAAAGCGGCAGATCAGCTCCGTCTGCTGCTCCACCACAGCGCGGTACTGCTGCTGCTGTTGCCAGAGGCGATCCAGCAAAGCTTGTTGGTTGGTGGCCGCCTGCTGCCAAGCTTTGGCCAGGATCTGCACTTCTTGGATAGGGCCGGGATCCACAGGGGGCCAGGCCGGGATCCCAGTGTGCACAAATTGCTCCGCTATTTGGGTAAGGCGGCGCAGCGGACGAGAGAGGGCTTCGCTGAGGAGGATCCCGGCGGCCAAAAAGCCCAGCAGCAGCCCACCCCCCAACAGGGCCGCCTGCCGAGCACTGGCATAGACAGGGGCTAAAAGGGCGCCCTCCGGGATCCCGTAGACGAAGTAAAAGCCCGGCCCCCATTGATCCTGAATGGCCGTCACCTGCACCCAGTAAGGGATCCCGTCCACCCTAAGGCGCAGCAAACCTTCAGAGGCCGCCGTTGCCCAGGATCCCACCTGCTCTTGCACAGCCAGCAGCGGCTGGGGAGAGAGCTCCTCCCTGCCGGCCACCACCTGGCCTTCTTCATCCAGCAACCAGCTCACCCCTGGATACGCCAAGCTGGCCTGCAGATCCTCCAGAAAAGCCTGCAGTTGCTGAGCCGAGAGAGCAGCCACCCAGCTGCCGTAAACCCGCCCCTCCGCCTCGGCCAAGGGCAGCGCCGCCAGGATCAGCCGCTCCGGCCTCTGATTGGGAAACTCGACAAAAAAGTTGCTCACCACCCAGGTACGGCGGGCCTCTTCCTGTTGCAGGATCCCGGGAAACCAAGACAGCCGCCGCAAATCCACCAAGCCCAACTGCCGCTTCAAGCCGGTGGGATCCCCGCTTTCCGGATCCCGCTGGCGGCCCTGGACGGATCCCGGCTTCAGGCCTGGCGTGTGGTAGGTCCAGATCGACCCACCGGTGTGGCGGCGGGCGGTTACAAACCCCCCCTCCGCTGAGACAAAGCCGATATAGCTCAGCTCGGGAAACTGCTGCAACTGGCGGGCAAAATAGGCCTCAAGCCTCTCCAGATCTTGCGGCTGAAGCGCGGCCAAATTGGGCAGTAGCTCCCACTGGACTGCCCCTTGATTGAGGGCATTGATCTGAAGGGGGGCTTGGAGATAGCGCCTGAGGTGCTCTTCAGTGCGATGGTTAACCTCACTCTTCAGGTGCTCGGCCAACTGCAGCGCCATCTGCCGGCCAGCCCGCCAGGAGAGATAGCCCACCCCGCCTGCCCCCCCAGCCACTGCCAACAGCAGCGGCAACAGCAGCGCCACCTGCAAAGGAACCGCTCGAGAAGTGAGGAAGGGCAGGCGCATTGGAGAAGAAGAGGAAAACAGCATGGGATCCCTAGGCTTGGGGCGGCTCCAGAGCTCGCTGCAAAGCGCCGAGGAGAATTTCGGCACCAATGGCCAACAGCGCCACCGGGATTGCTCCCACCAACAGGATAGCGTTGTCGTAGAGGGCAAACCCCAGCGTGATGAAGCTGCCCAGCCCGCCCGCCCCGATAAAGGCGGCCAACGTGGCGCTGGCAATGACCTCGATAGTAGCGGTTTTAACACCGGCCAAGATTACCGGCAACGCCAAGGGGATCTCCACATGGCGTAGCACCTGCGCCGGCGTCATGCCCATTCCCAAAGCAGCTTCGCGTAGAGCCGGATCGAGGCTGCGGAAGGCCACATCCGTGCTGATTAAAATGGGGGGCAAGGCCAAGATCGTCAGGGCAATCGCTGCCGACTGAAAGCCAAGGCCAAAGTAGGGAATGGCCAAAAACAAAATCGCCAAGCTGGGGATCACCCGCAAGCTGCCGAAGGCATTGATCACCACGAGGGAAACCACCTGCGAGCGGGAGCTGCCAAAACCCAAGGGCAGGCCCACCAGCAACGCGATCCCCAGCGGCACCACCACCAGTTGCAGGTGCTGGAGGAAAGCTTGAACTAGCAGGTCGCTGTTGCTTTGAGCATAGTGCAAGGAGCGATCCAGGAGGCTCATCGAGAGCTACACGCAGAGTAGCTTGGTAGCCCCGTACTCAGCGCTCCGCGCCGCTAGCGCGAGTAGTGCGGGGCGGAAAAGCCTTCGAGCGACTGGAGTCGCTCGCCAATGTTATGTTGTAATCCTAAGTTAGCACCTACCCCGGTGAAAAACCCGGACAGTGCCGTAAGTCAACAAGTAAGCGGAACCTTGACGCTTTGTCTCTAGGAACCGTCTAAGGGCGTCTTGACAGCGCCTTTCCGAGTCCAACTGTGGACTGCGTAAGAACCCTTCGACTTTTTTAGTCGGGGGAGTGTCAAATCCCCGCGAATCAACAGACCAACCCCGCTGTAGAGTTTGCAGTCAGCCCCTATATTTTGCCAGCCCTCTTGACTTGTTTGCTCGCTCCTGGCCTAATTCAACTCAGCCCTCTCTCCATTCCCCCTTGAGACGCCGTCTACTTGAGTTCTGGCGCCGTCGCTTTCCCCACAGCCTGCGCACTCAGGTAGCGCTGGTGATTGCCAGCCTTTCCTTTGTCCCCAACTTGGTTTTCATCCTGTCGGTGCAGTGGATCCTGCCCGGCACAGAGCTCAGTCCCGAGGGATCTCTCCTGCTGCTGTTGTGGATCCCTCTGCTGGCGGTGCTATCGGCGCTGGCAGGCTATGCCTTGTCTTCCATGCTCTTGCGGCCCCTGACGTTGCTGGCCCGCGAGCTGGCCCACCTAGAAACCTTGATCAACCAGCCAGAGCGCTGGACTTTGCTGCTCCGCCCAGGGGATCCCCAAGAGGCTCTGATCCTGCGGCAAGCTTTTGCCCATTTGCTGCGCCAAATCCAAAGCGATCAAAGACGGCGGGAGGCCTTCACGGCTACCTTGGTGCACGATCTAAAAACTCCTCTCATTGCCTTTGGGCATCTGCTAAGTGCTCTCAAGCAGGAGCTCCCCTTGAGTCCCCAGGAGCGGCTGGCCCTGCTGAATCGCATGTTGGAGGAGAACCAGCGCAACCTGGCCCTGGTGCAAAAGATGGTGGAGGCCTACCGCCTAGAGCGGGGCGAGATCGCCCTGCATCCCCAGCCCTGTGATCTGGGATCCCTGGCCCGACGGGTGGCCGAACGTATGGGATCTCTGGCTCGAGAGCGGGAGATCGACCTGCAGGTGGAGGGAGAAGGGTGGGGCGCCGCCGATGAGGACGAGCTGGAGCGGGCGCTGGTGAACCTGGTGGACAATGCTTTGCGCTACGCCCGCCATGCGGTGGTGCTGACCGTCAGCCCCCGGCAGATCCAGGTGCGGGATGACGGGCCCGGCCTGCCGGCTCCCCTGGAAGATCTGGCCCAGCCCTACATCGCCCAACCCATTCACATTGCCGGCCAGCACTACCCGACCGGCTCAGGAGGTCTGGGGCTGTACATCGCCAAGCGTATCCTGCAAGCCCACGGAGGAGACTTGCGTTTGGTGGAGACGGGATCCCAGGGCACTACCCTGGCCCTGGTGCTGCCCTGATCCCCAGCCCCGCCAGAGGGAGAAAAACACCGAAGGCAGTTCCCTGCTTCGCGTTAGCGGTGTGGAGCGCTTGCAGTTCACTCGACGGGACGGCCCCGATACATCAACCGGTACTTTGCCGGTGGGGGCGCAGCCGTTTGCTCTTGGCGTTCTTCTGGTGCAACGGGCGGGGAAGGAAGGGAGCTGTCTTTTTCAGGCCGCAAACCCGCCTGCTCGAGAACCGCGTGAAGAGCTGCCGTGTCAATGGGAAAAGGCCACCTGGCTGCCTTGTAAACTTGCTCGAGGGAGTGAAGAATGTCGTCGGCTTCGGCCAAACCAGGGATCACCTCGGCTGCCCCCTGGTAAATGGCCCAGCGCCGCTCTGCCGGCTCAATGCGGCGACGGGGGTGATGAGTGAGAATCACAGGGATATCCGGAAGCCGGCTCCGACACTCTCGACAAAAGGCATAGGGGTTAAACAGCCCCGTCGTCATATCCACCACCATCAGATCCGGAGGATGAGTTGCCGCCACCTCCACCAGATCTGCCTGAGGAGAAACCAGCACCACTGCATGGCGCTGAGACTCCAGCACCGACTTCCAGAGCTGGGCCTGCCAAGGCTGACCCTGAGCCACCAAAACGGTCTTGGTCACGGTGAGCAGAGATAGGTGAGCAAAAGGGGAAGGGGAAACCTGCACGAGTTAACGGCTCGCCTCAGTTCACAACTTTGCCTAGGGCGCAAGCTAGCATTTCCAATCAAGAAGAAACAGTAACTAGCTATACAGGTAGTGTTGGGCCGACCCCGCCGCTCGGGTAGCTGAAACTCCACCAATTTGCGGCAGATTTTTGGGTACAGTTTGTCCGGCAGCTTCAGCGCTTGCCTTGCTCGGGCAAACCAACCTCAGCTTTCTCTTCGGTTTCGGATCCCAGCTCGGCCTGCAAGGCCTGCCACTCCTCTGGGGAGAGGGAGTGAAGTTTCTCTTGGATTTGCTGCCTCTCAAAAGCGGCCCACTGGGCCTTCAGGGTCATTTCCCTGCTCAACACCCGCTTCAGGTAGCCCACAGTCCAGCCCAGGCACCCCAGCAGAAACACCACGCTTGACACCTGCTGCGCCGCGCCCGTATCCAAGCCGGCCCAAAGCAACAGCCCGTAGAAAAGTCCTCCCCCCAAGAGCAGGGCTAGGCCAATGCCGAGAACATCCCGTCTGCGCATAGCTGGTAGGTTGCAGAAGGTCGGGCTCTAGAGCGAACGCGGCTTGGGCCGAAACGTCATGAAGGGAGCCACGAGCACCATACCGGGGAAGAAAAACAAAACTAGGAAAAACATCAACACCTTTTCCCAGGCACCGCTGTAGTTCCAGCGCTTGTCCACGTACACCAAAAACAAGAACGGCAGCACCAGCAGGTAGAGAACTGCTAGGGCAGCATAGGTCAAGCCAATGAGCGTTGGGGTCGAAAGCATCTCCAGTTGCCTCAAATTAGCCTGTGCCAATCCAGCCCGCATCGGGGTTACATTACAGCATTGTAATAGCGAATAAACTTGTCGGCTTAGCCGGCTCTTCGCCTTATTGCTATAAACTCGTGCTGATGGCCCCGACAGGGCAGGTAGAGATGCATTGTTCGCACATAACACAGCGATTACGCAGAAACTCCAGTTTCCAGTCAGGAGCGGCAATCTTCAGCGCCTCGGTGGGGCAAACGCCTGTACACAAGCCGCAGTCCACGCACGAATCTGGGTCGATCTGAATTTCTTTGGCCCGCTCGGCCACCTCAATGCCTAAAGACTGCACCCACTCCAGACCCGCCTCCACCTGGTCGATATCTCCCGAGAGCTCCACCACCAGGGTGCCCACTTCGTTGGGGGTTACTCTGGCGCGGACAATGTTGGCGGCTACATCGAAGTCTTTGGCCAGACGATAGGTGAGGGGCACATTCACCAAGTGGCGAGGAAAAATCAGGGTCACTCGTTTGCGCACGGATTTGACTTGCGTATCGGAGGTGCGGTGACTCTTCCAGTATGAGTATGCCAAGGCCGACTGCCAAGTTTGGCCATGCCGCAAGTGCAAAATCTCCTCCTCACCGCCAGAAAGATGGGATCCGCTCCCAACACCGTCTGCCCCCAGGTTGGGAACTACGAAAGGCGCCCCACAGCCTGCCACAATAGGGGCAGAGCGTCTTCGATTCCCATGAACTCAGCCCGGCCCCGACTCAACTCCGAGCACTATCGACAGATGTTGGTGCGCGATGGCGAGCGCCGCTTCCGCGAATGGCACACCGCCTTTCTCAACTACCAGCGGCAGTTTTTGCAAGAGATGAAGCGACTGCAGCTCCGTTCTTCCTCGAATTGCTAATTTCCTTCGGTAATGCCTACGCCCACCCCTTTGCACCTGCTGCCGATCTGTTCTGAGCCTGATCCTTCCCTCCGCCAAGAAACTTTGGAATTGTTGGAGTGGCCCCGCCTCTGCCAACACTTGGCCAGCTTTGCGGCCACACCCCTAGGCCGCCGCGCCTGCCTAGAGCTGGATCCCTGGCGGAGCCGCGCCGAGAGCGAGGTCTGTCTTGATCAAACGGAGGAGGCCATCCGGCTGGATTGCAGCCAGCCGGGGGGGGTTTCTCTGGACGGGATCCACAACCTGCTGCCGGCCCTGGAACGGGCCGAACGGGGGGGCATTCTGAGCGGGGAAGAGCTGGTGCAGATTGCCACAACCTTGGGGGCTGCTCGCCGCCTTCGCCGTCTCATCGATGCTGACGAGCGCCTGCCCCGCCTGCAGGAGTGGGTGAGCACACTGCGCACCTATCCTGAGCTAGAGCAGGAGATCTTCCGCTGCCTGGATGAGCACGGCGAGGTGAGAGATAGCGCCAGCCCCGCGCTTGCAGACCTACGCCGTCAGCACCGCCAGTACCGCAACCAGATCCAAGAACGCCTACAACAGGTAATGAGCCAGCACCCCCAGGCGCTGCAGGACACGTTGATTGGCCAGCGGCAGGGGCGCTTTGTGCTGATGGTGAAGGCCACCCACCGCGATGTGATCCGGGGCATCGTCCACGACAGCTCTGCCAGTGGGGCCACCCTCTATGTGGAGCCCTACGCTGTGGTGGAGCTGGGCAACCGGCTGCGGGAAACCCAGGCCCAGATCCAGGCGGAGGAAGAGCGAATCTTGGCGGCGCTCTCTGCCCAGGTGGGATCCGTGGCCACCGATCTGGAGCATTTGCAGGCGGTGCTGGTGGGGCTGGAGGTGGCCTTGGCCCGTGGCCGCTACAGTCTTTGGTTGGCGGGCAATCGCCCCCAGTTTGTCCCGGCAGGATTGCGCCTGCGCCAAGCTAGGCACCCCTTGCTTCTGTGGCAGTCTCGCGAGGAAGGCAAGGGCCCGGAGGTGATCCCGATTGATTTCACCCTCTCCGAGTCCATCCGCGCTGTGGTCATCACCGGCCCCAACACCGGTGGCAAGACGGTTGCTCTGAAGACCTTGGGGCTATTGGTGCTTATGGCCAAGGCGGGGATCTTCCTGCCTGCCCAGGATCCGCCCCAACTGCCCTGGTTCGACGGGGTCTATGCCGACATCGGCGACGAGCAATCGCTGCAGCAAAGCCTCTCCACTTTTTCCGGGCACATTCGCCGCATCAGCCGCATCGTGCAGGCTTTGCAGTCAGACCCGGCGCCGGCCCTTGTTCTGCTGGACGAGGTGGGGGCGGGCACGGATCCTAGCGAGGGTGCGGCCCTGGCGGCTGGGCTATTGGAGTATCTCTCGGAAAAGGCCCTGCTTACCTTGGCCACCACCCACTACGGCGAGCTGAAGGCCCTCAAGTACCAGCATCCCGGCTTTGAGAATGCCTCGGTGGAGTTTGACGAGGCCACTCTAGCCCCCACCTACCGCCTACTGTGGGGGATCCCTGGTCGCTCCAATGCCTTTGCCATTGCCCGGCGGCTGCACCTGGAGCCGGAGATTCTGCGGCGGGCGCAGCAGCATCTGCAGGGGGAAAGCCAGGTGGATAAGGTGATCGCGGGGCTGGAGGCGCAACGGGCCCAGTTGGAAGAGCGGGCCGCCCAGGTGGGATCCCTGCACCAAGAGCTGGAAACCCTGTACCGCCAAATGCAGCAGCGCAGCCGGCAAATGGCTGAGCGAGAGGCGCAACTGGAGTACCAGCAGCGACAGGGGCTGCAAGCCCTCTTGGCCGCTGCCCGCCGGGAGGTGGCCGCCGCCATCCGCAAGTTGCAGCAGGGGGACAATCCCCAGCAGGTTGCTGCTGAGCTGGAGCAGATTCGCGGGCGCTACTCGCCGCCGTCGCCGCCCGTTGAGACTGAGTTCGTGCCGGAGGTGGGGGATCGGGTGCGGCTGAGGGGCCTGGGGCAGACAGGGGAGGTGATTGCCGTCGAAGGGGATGTGTATGTAGTGCGCAGCGGCATCCTCAAGTTCACGGTGCCGCGGGGCCAGTTGGATCCCATCGATGAACATCAGGCCAAACAGCGCCAGCGCCCCAAAGCTCCTCCCTCCCCTCCGCCCACCACTGCTCCCCTGAACCTGCGCACCAGCCGCAACACCCTTGACCTAAGGGGGAAAACTGTAGCCGATGCCGAGGCGATTCTGGAACAGCACTTTGCCCAAGCCCCTCCTGGCCCGGTTTGGATCATCCACGGCCACGGCACGGGACGCCTGCGGGCCGGCGTCCAGGCCTACCTCCAAAATCACCCGCGTGTCCAGAGGTTTGCCCCGGCGGATCCCCAGGATGGGGGTACGGGCGTAACGGTAGCCCACCTGCGGTGAGGCTGAGCGGCTTTCGGCGGGCTGGCTCCAACATTACCGAGAGCCTTGTCCAGTGTGATGAAGGTCTCTCACCTTCCCTCCCCCTTTGGGAGAGGGGCAGACGGTTTCAGACTTGACTTTGGAGCGCCGCTGTTGAGGTGACAGGCTGGGATCCCGCTTGGCGGTGCCGACTTTGCCAAAGCCAGTAGGCGCGCAGCAGTTGGCTATCTCCAATTAACTTGAGCATCACCGCCACCGTCGCACTGGTCCAGCCGAGGGGGCCGAAAGTGGCACCTGCTGCCGCCAACAGGGCCAACCCAGAAAGATTCAGCCCCAAGCCCTGTACCCCCATCCACCAAACGGTCTCACGCTCTAACATTGGCCAGATCCTAGAGGAAGAATTGGATAGCCCTACTCTCCTAAATTTGAGGCGGGATGGGGATATGGCCAAGCCTCAGCCTAGATGCGCAAAGCTGCATGCTTCGGGGGGCGTTATGTCCATAGCGCTTAGCCACCTAGCCCATCCACTCCTGCAATCGGGCCAGGGCCAGCCGCTTTTGCGTTGCAGAGCGGACGCTGCCCTCCGTTAGCCGGTTGAAGCCATGCACCAGCCCCTTGCCTCCCAGCGCCACCAGAGTGACCCGATGGGTTTGCCCCGGCTCAAAACGCACCGCTTGGCCGGAAGGGATGTTGAGGCGCATGCCAAAGCTGGCGGCGCGATCGAACACCAGGGCTCGGTTGACCTCGAAAAAGTGAAAATGGGATCCCACCTGAATGGGCCGATCCCCCCGGTTGGTGACCTCCAGCGTCACAGTGGCCCGCCCGACATTGGCTTGGATGGGATCCTCTGCCAGCAACAGCTCTCCCGGGATCGGGGCTGGTTCAGGGTCGGCAGCAGGTGTGGCTTTGGATTTGCGAGCCATATGGACAACCTCCTGAAGTCTCTGGGTCTTTGGGAGATCCTTAGAAAGCAGCTAGCGAATGGGGTGGTGAAGGGTCACCAGCTTGGTTCCGTCGGGGAAGGTTGCCTCTACTTGAATTTCCGGGATCATCTCCGGGATCCCTGGCATCACGTCCTCTCGGCTCAGCCACGTCAGCCCTTCACTCATCAACTGAGCAACGGTTTTCCCTTCCCGCGCCCCCTCCAAGATGGCTGCGCTCAGGTAGGCCACCGCCTCGGGGTAATTGAGTTTGAGGCCCCGCTGCCGCCGATCCCGAGCTAACTGGGCGGCCAGGTAGATCAACAGCTTGTCTTTCTCCTGGGGGGACAAGTACATGGAGCAACCTCGAAAGATACAAAACGATACAGAACAGACAGCAGCAGGCTCACTTAGCCTAGAGTTGACTTAATTACTTAGTACCACCTCTGGGCGAAAAAAGGCTGCAGAGGCTACAGGGGGTTTCGCTTTTCTTGCCAAACCAAGAGCTTCCACCTCTTTCCACCTCTGCCGTTGCTACTTTCCGCCCCTGCCACCCATGATGAAAGAGTAACAATAAAGTTAAAAATAGAAGTAAAACTTTATCCGATCCTCATTTAGCCCTAGCTTGGTTGACCTGAGATCCATTGGCTAATTCCCCTTAGCAGGTGTTGATTGGGTTCTTTTGAGCAGCCATGAAACTCGAACTGACTCCCAGACAACGGAAGATCCTGTGGGCAACGGTGCGCAGGTATATTGCCACGGCAGAACCTGTCGGCTCCAAAACCTTGGCCCAGTCCTACAACCTCGGAGTCAGCACGGCTACCATTCGCAACGACTTGGCCACTTTGGAGCAGGTTGGGTTGCTGTTCCAGCCCCACACCTCTGCCGGTCGGATCCCTTCTGACTTTGGCTATCGGGTCTATGTGAACGATCTGTTGACCTCCGCCAACATGGATGAGATCCCGAGCGATGCTCCCCAGCCGGAGCCCCATCCTGCGCTGCAGCAGTTGCTGGATCAGCTCAACCGTGAGCTGGGGGACGACCTCGATAGCCTCTTGCAGAGGGTGGCACAGCTTTTGGCCCACTTGAGCGGTTGCATCGCTCTCATCACCCCTCCCCAGGGGCCGGTGGTAGCCGTTCACCATGTGCAGTTGCTGCCGGTGGGGCCAGGGCGGGTGATGGTGCTAGTGGTTACGGATTCCTACCAAACCCATTCTGCCTTGGTTAGCCCACCGGAGTGGCCCGACGATCGGCGCGAGGATCTGGAAGATGAGCTGCAGCTACTGAGCAACTTTCTCACCCTGAAGTTGCGGGGCAAGACTTTTGCCGAGCTGCAGGATCTGAGCTGGTTGAAGCTGGATGAGGAGTTTCGCGCTTACAGCCATTGGCTGCAGCAACTGCTGCGCTCGGTAGTGCAGCGCTACCTACGGCCCTCGCTGGGACAGGTGTTCAGCGCGGGCATGACGGAGCTGATGCGGCAGCCGGAGTTTTCCCAGGCCCAGCGGATGCAGGCGGTGGCCCAGTTGATCGAAAAGGGATCCGAGCAGCTTCAGGGGATGATCGGGCTCTATTCCATGCCAGATAGCCCGTCCACGGGCGAAGCAACTCTTTCGGCCACGGCGGCCAGGAACAAGGCATCCTCTAGCACTCCAGAGCAGGATCCATCCCACAACGTTCCCGTGATCATCTACATTGGCAGCGAGAACCCGCTGGAATCTCTGCACCACTGCACGGTCATTGCCTCAGTTTATCGCCGCCGCTCGGCGCCCCTGGGTGCGGTCACCCTGCTGGGGCCGACCCGCATGGCCTACGAGCGGAGCATCGCTGCTGTGCAGACGGTGGCCTCCCATCTCACTCGGGCCCTTGCCTGAGGGATCCCAGGGAGAACGCGAGGTCTGGGTTGCCCCCGAGCAATAGCCAACTGTGGCCAGGCTTTCTCCTCTTCACCTGCGGGTTCAGTGTGCCATTCGCGAGCGGCAACTGCTTCGCCCCGGCCAGCGGCTGCTGGTAGCTTTTTCTGGCGGACAAGATTCTTTTTCCCTGCTCCAGATCTTGCGGGATTTGCAGCCTCGCTGGGGCTGGCAGATCTTTGTTTTGCACTGTGATCACCGTTGGTCAGCCGATGAGACGGAGTGTGCCAAGTTTTTGCAGGGATGGCTGCAACAGCAGGGCCTGCCCCACGCCGTTGAGACTGCCGATCCCATCCGCTGGGATGAGGCGGGGGCCAGGGCTTGGCGCTACCAGCAACTGAACAAATGGGCGCGCACCTGGAGTTGCGAGGTGGTGACCACAGGGCACACGGCCAGCGACCGGGCGGAGACGTTTTTGTGGAACCTGCTGCGGGGCACGGGGGCTGCCGGCCTGGTCAGCCTAGATTGGCAACGGCGTTTGGACGAGCGGGATCCCACCTCCGCTTGGTTGGTGCGTCCCCTGCTGGGCCTTTCCCGCTGGGAAACGGAAGAGTTCTGCCGACAATACCAGTTGCCGGTCTGGCCGGATCGCAGCAACCAGGATCTGGCTCATGGCCGCAACCGCCTTCGCTTAGAGGTGATGCCCTATCTCAAGCAGCACTTTAACCCGCAACTGGAAGCGGCTTTGAATCGGGCAGCCACACTGTTGCAGGCAGAGCATGAGCTGGTGGTGGCGCAAGCCGCCCAACTGTGGTTACAGGTGTACGAGCCCGCTTTGCCGGGGCTGCAGCGGGATCCCTTGCGGGCTGCGCCCCTGGCTTTGCAGCGGCAGGTGATGTTTCAATTCTTGTCGCTGCTGCTGCCCCATCACCCAACTTTTGAGCAGGTGGAAGCCGGGATGCGGCTCCTGAAAGCAGGCCGCCGCAGCCGCAGCCCCGACTACCCTGGCGGAGGCTGGCTAGAGGTGAAGGGGGATCACCTGGTCTGGATCTCTGCTCAGTGAGAGCTCTCCCCCTCCTGCAACGGCTGAGAACCTCAACCAATAGTTAACAGCACAGTTCAGATTTGCACGGCAACTACCGTCCCAGAAAATCCTTACTGGGGACAAACGAGGGGCTACTCAGAGGAAGCTCGATGGGAGCCTCACAGAGGGTAAAGCTGGAGGCCTCGACTTTAGTGCGGGGAGGAAGGCTACTCTGGAACTTTGGTGGCCAAAGTGGCGACTCCTTCGCAAGATACCCCACTGTATACTGTAGGGGGGATAGCTCCTGCGCGAATGATGGAGCATGACTCAAGTTCTAACTATCTCCCGCAAGCTCAAGGTATCTGCGTCGCAAGCCGCCAAGCTGGATGCAACCAAGGCCTCCGGCCCGCTGGCGCGAGCGTGAACGAGTTAACCAACAGCCGCGCAGCCAGAGAGAGCGGCGGCGGTTGAACAGTTGGGCCTTCTACCCGTTGCGGCAGTTTGTGCACTACAAGGCAATGAGGGTAGGGGTCAAGGTTGTGGTGGTGCCGCCTGCCTGCAGCTCACAGACCTGCCACCGTTGCTTGTGGCTTGGCCAGCGGGAAGGGAAGCATTTTCGCTGTGTCAACCCCGTCTGTAGTTGGGAAGGGGATGCGGATTTTAACGCTGCCACTCGCGTTAGCGGGACGGAGTCCCTAAGCTCCCGACTTCAGTGGGGGAAGTTTACCCTGGCAAGCGAGCAAAGCTGACTCCTGGGTAGTAATAAGCCAAAATTTGGCGGTAGGTCCAGCCCTGACGGGCCAATTCTTGGGCACCCCACTGGCTCATGCCAATACCATGCCCGTACTTGGGATAGGGGCTAAAATCCGGTAGACTTCTCAGGTAAGGGATCCCGCTCACCCCAACGGTTTGGCTGCCGGCGCTGGCGCTGTACATGGCGTTTACAAATTGCCCCCCATACACCATGACGATGCCGCGGGTGGCGTGTGTTGCTGCTAGGGCGGCGGCTGAGCGCTGCGAGAGGCCCCGATACACCTGGGAGCGGGTGTCGCTAAACACATCAAACCAGCCGCGGGAATTGCGGTGGTGAAGAACATAGGTGCGGGCTGCCACCGCCTGGGCCTTGAGGGCCTCGGGCAAGAAGCGGGATCCCATCTCGGCTTCCACCACGCCGGCCACGTAGTCTTCTAGATCCACGTAGTTGATGGCCATTACCCTGTTATACCCGGTCAAGAGCACCTTGCCGGAATACCAGCGGCCATCCACGGCCACCAGGCCACCCGCTGGCGGCTCGATGAACAACACCGGGCTGACCACCCCCTGCAGGCGCACCCCTTGAGGGCCGGGCTGGGCCAGAAACCCTTGCATGGGCGGCAACTCGGCCAGCACCTCTTGGCGGCTGTTGGTCAGTTGGGCGGGGCGAGAAACGCCCACCACCACAGGGGCGGTGGCGTCGGCCAATTGCACGCGCACCGTCACCCCCCAAGCGCTCTCTATCCATCCCCCTAAGGTGCCCACCAGCAGGGATCCCATCAGGGCAAGCCAACCCCGTGCTCCCATAGCCTCTGTCCAGAGTTCTTTTTTGTACAGCAACCCCAGCCTAGGATAGAGCAAATCGGACTTGGGAATGAAAATCAGGGTGCCTAAAGGGCGGGACGGGATCCCGTTGACAAGGGAGCGGGCGGATGGGATTGCTCCAAAGGGAGAGAATCAGGTTGTCGAAACCGATCCGGTTCCAGGCCCAAGGCAAAGCACAGGGAGGATCCCGGTCGTCCATTGGAGAAGCAGAGAAAAGCTCCCAGCGAAGCCAATGCCAGAAGGGCCGCATAGCCGAACATGGCCCGATAGCCGGATCCCAGCGCCAGGGTGCCCAGGATCGGCCCCGCCAGCCCAATGCCCAAGTCAAACCCACACATCACCAAGCTGAACAAACGCCCCCGCTCCGCCGGCTCAGAGCGATCGGCTACCAGGGCGGAGATCAGCGGGATCAAGGTGCCAAAACCCGACCCCACCACGATCCCGGCGACAAGAAAAGCCCCGACGCTGTCGGCAACCAACAGGATCCCCATCGCCAGAGCATAGGTGGCCAAGCTCAGAGAGATAAACGGCCCCCGCCCGTAGCGATCGGAAGCGCGACCAGCCAGCAGGCGCACGCCGAAGCTGGCAAAGGCCACCGCCGTATAAAAAAGACCGGGATTGAGGGGAACTCCGACCTCTTGGATCAACAGGGCCACAAAAGTAGTCTGGGTGCCGAAGGCCAGCCCCACCAAGAGCATGACCCCAGCGAGAGAGCACACCTTGGGGTTGAGCACAAGGCTCCAAAACGCTCCATCCGGGGGCAGGGATCCCCAACCCCCACGGCGCTGCTCGCGAACCGATTGGGTACAGAGAAAGCCCACCAACCCCAGCAGAGCGGCAAAGAGAAACAGAGGGCCATAACCAACCAGCTCCTGCAAAAAGCCGCCCAAAGCAGGGCCGATGGCTACACCAATGGGATTGACCAAACTCATGTAGCCCAAGATCTCGCCGCGTTTTGCTTCCGGGGCAAAATCCGCCACCAAAGTAACGTAGGCGGTGGCAAAAGCGGCGATGCTGATCCCGTGAAAGGCCCGCACCAGCGCTATCCACGGGATCCAATCCCAGAGCCAGTACCCCAAAGGCGCCATCCCCGCCGCGCCCATGCCGATGAGCAAGACGATCCGGCGACTGTGGCCATCCGCCAGCCGCCCCAACCAAGGGCGAAAAGCCAGCAGCCCAATCGAGAAGGCCCCCATCACCAAGCCCACCTCTTGGCTGGTGCCGCCCACATCCCGGACGTAGAGCGGCAGTGTGGGCAACAGCGAAGACAGACTGGCCCAAAAGAGCAGCCCGGCCACGAAGAGAATGCCCAAGTTGCGCCGCTGCGCCGGCTGTAGCTGCCCGAATACCCTCACGCCCACTCCCAATGAAACTCTCACAACCCTGCCAGGGAGCAAAGCCGTCTCCACAGCATCCCTGAACAGAAATATTACGAAATGTCTATTTGGGTGCTGACTTTTTCAATCTTAACCTCTTGTCTGGAACTGTGCAGGATCCCTGTTCAGGGGCAGCCGTTAGCCTGGAAGTGGCCTTTTTGTACGCTTGCCTATGGCGGAACGGTCAGATCCCTTGACTCGCAGTTTGGTTGCCCTGATTCGGGGCTACCAGATAGGCATCTCCCCTTGGCTGCCTCCTGCGTGCCGCTACTACCCCACCTGCTCCCAGTACACGCTGGAAGCAGTGCGGCGCTACGGCGCCATCCGAGGCAGTTGGCTGGGGATCCGCCGCCTCTGCCGCTGCCACCCTTGGCATCCGGGGGGCTACGACCCGGTGCCCGACTTGCCGGGATCCGCACCTGACGAAACTTATCGCCCCAGCCGAGATTGATTGACGAGGGGGATCCCTGTCAGGCCAAGATCGGTGTTGCCGGAAAAGGCTGTATTTGGGAGCCGGTCAGTCAGGAATAGCAGGCCACCGCCTCGATTTCCACCAAGGCATTCAAGGGCAAGCCAGCCACCTGCACGCAAGAGCGGGCCGGCGCCGGGTCTGCGGCAAAAAACTCTCGATAAACCTCGTTCATGGCGGCAAAGTCTTTCATATCCGCCAAAAAAACCGTGGTCTTCACCACATTGGCCAGGCTCGTGCCCCCTGCTTCCAGCACCGCCTTCAGGTTCAGCAACGCCTGCCGAGTTTGCGAGGCAACATCTTCTCCCGCCAACTTGCCGGTTTTGGGATCCAGGCCCACCTGGCCGGCGGCGAACAGAAAGGGCCCCGAAGCGGCAATGCCCTGGCTGTAAGGGCCGACAGGAGCAGGAGCAGCCTCGGTTTGTACAGCACAAGGGCCTGGCCCGGTTTGGCCCTGCGGATGGCCCATCGCGGAATTGGCCAGATTGCTCGGCTCCATAGAGGTTTGCCCCCGTGAAGAGAAGCTCTTTCGCTACGCTACCACAGGCGGATCCCAGAGAAGACGAACCCGCAATGCCAAAATAGGCTTGTCGGGAAGAAAAAGTGCTCATGCCTTTGATCAAGTTGCAAACCTCTCTGCAGCCAGAACCTGCCGCCGTGGCAGACCTACTCAAGTTCCTCTCTGCTGCTCTGGCTAAGCAGTTGGGCAAGTCGGAAGCCTACGTGATGACTGCTTTTGAAGGAGGGATCCCGATGACCTTTGCCGGCAGCGCCGATCCCTGCTGCTATGTAGAGATCAAGAGTATTGGGCAGTTTTCCGCCGATCAAACCCGATTCCTAAGCGAGTTTTTTTGCAGCACCATCGAGGACAAATTGGGGATCCCCAGGAAGAGGATTTACATTGAGTTCAGCGATGCCAAAGGCTATCTTTGGGGATGGAACGGCACGACCTTTGGGTGAAAGCTACTTCGCACAAGTCAGGTATTTCCTAGCCTGGCTGCTCTAGCCTATCTAGCAACAGCTTTCTGATGCTCCCGACCGCCGTGGCAGACCCCACCCAACCCAGAACAAATCCCGCAAAGCAGCAGCTTCTGCTGAAGCTTGCTGGCGTTTTGGGCGTGGCCGTTCTTGTTTTTTGGGCAGCCCATCGATTGGGATTTTTTGAAGTTATTCAAGACTGGTTCGCCGAGGCTCTGGGCTGGGTGGAAGGCTTGGGGCCGGTGGGGCCGGTGCTTTTCATTGCCATCTACATTGTGGCCACTGTGCTGCTTCTGCCGGCTTCGGTGCTGACCTTGGACGCAGGAGCTGTGGGGCTCGGCAAGCCCTACGGGAAGGGGTAAAGCAGGGCTAGGCCAATCTAAGTCAAAGTGGCCTTGCGCAGAGGCTTAGCCAACCAGTTGGCAGAGGGTCTCCTGCCTTTCTCGGTCTTGTTCGGCCAGTTCCTGGATGGCCCGTTGGTACACCTGGGCAGGTGTGGATCCCTGGTTAACCTGTCTCAGCCAGCGCTGGGCCTCATTGCCTTCCTGGAGCAGGGTTTGCAGGGGAGCCAAGAAGCAACCCAGCCCCTGGGGCTGGCCCAGGCGCCACGCTTCGGTCAGCAGCTCTTCAATCCACTCCTGGGCTAAGCATTCCCGGCCGGTGCGCCAGTCGATCAGCCGAGCTTGCAGGGACTCACGGGCAGCAGCCTGCTCGTTGGCCTCGCAAAGACTCTCCAGCTCCGCTGGGGTAAAGGGCCCCCCCAAGGGATCCAGGGCCTCCGGGTGGGATAGCAATTGCCAAAGGCGGGCCTCCACCAAGGCGGTGATGGCCAGGATCATCACCGGATCTGCCACCAGGTCGCAGATGCGCAGCTCCACTCGGTTGAGGCGATAGGGCCGCTCCGGGCCGTTGGGCCGCACAGAAGCCCAGAGGTGGCGTACATTCTGCATCGTGCCCAGGGCCAGTTGCTCCTGCATCCAGGTGATGTAATGGGCGTGATCCCGGAAGAAGGGCACCTGGGCCGGCGTTTTAGGAAACACCTGCCAACGGCTGGAATGATAGCCCGTTACCTGGCCGTCCAGAAAAGGAGAAGAAGCGCTCAGGGCCAAATAAAGAGGGGCTTCCGCCCGCAATAGGCGACAGGCGAGGAAAATGGCTTCCGTATCCGGCAGACCGACATTGATGTGGATGCTGGCGGTCACCACCCGCGTGCCGTAGGTGCGCTCGATGTAGTCGTGGTAGGGGTTGCCCGGATCCGAGCGCTCGAAGTGGTCACTGCCGCCCAAAGCCAGCGTGCTCCCCGGCAGCAAGGTGTAGGGGCCAAGACGGCGCAAAAACTGCCGCAGTTGCAGGCGAGGCCGAAGCAAGGCACAGAGCAGGTCTTCGTAGCGGCGAAGGGGCGGGGTAATGTACTCGACGTTGCGCCGATCGGGTTCTCGCACAAACTCCGGCAAAGCCTGGCAGATGCGATCCGATAGGCCCACCACTTCCCCGGCGGCGGTGCCGGTGTACATCTCCACCTCAAAGCCCTTGGTCAACAGCACAGGCCAGCCTCCAGCCGCAGCCTCCTTAGTCTACCTTTTTCCTCCTCTACCCATTTTCCCAGTCTCGCCCCACATTACAATGTCGGCAGCACTTGAAGGCAGAAGTAAGGCGAGATGCGGGATCCCATCTATATCCTAGGGGCGGGGCCGGCGGGCATGGCGGCTGCCTATCGCTTGACCCAGCTGGGCTTCCCCGTGGTGGTGGTGGAACGAGAAGACAGGGTCGGGGGCCTGGCCAAAAGCATTCGCTACCAGGGGTTCATTCTCGACTATGGCCCGCACCGGTTTTTTACCAAGATCCCAGCGGTGCTGGAGCTGTGGAACCGGGTTTTGGGATCCGAACAGGTGACTGTCCGGCGGCTTACCCGCATCTACTACCGCAAGCAATATTTTCAGTACCCCATCCAAGCTTGGGAAGTCCTGCGCAAAGTTGGCTGGTGGGAAAGTCTGCTCATTGTCCTTTCCTACCTCTGGGCCCAACTCATCCCCCGCCCAGCTCCCCAGAACTTTGCCGACTGGGTCAAAGGAAAATTCGGCAGCCGGCTTTTTCAGATGTTCTTCAAAGGCTACACGGAAAAGCTGTGGGGGATCCCTTGTACCGAAATCAGCGCCGATTGGGCTGCCCAGCGCATCAAAGGTCTCAGCCTTGGGCAAGCCATCCGCAAGGCGCTGGGGTGGAAGCGCGGCTCTGTCAAATCACTGATTGACCAATTTCAGTTTCCTCGCCTGGGATCCGGTCAGCTCTACGAAAAAATGCAGGAGTTTTTGCTGGCCGAGGGCCAAAAAGTTTGGCTAAATACAGAGGTCATCGCCCTTAGGCAGGAGGGATCCCGGATTGTCGAGCTGCAACTGCGCCATCTTCAGGATGGAAGGGAAACATGGGTCTCCCCCTCCCACGTCATCTCTTCGATCCCTCTGACAGTGTTGGTGCAGAGCCTGCGGGAACTGCCTCCCCCAGAAGTGCTGCAGGCAGCCCGCAACCTCAAGTTTCGCAACACGGTTTTGGTTTACTTGATTGTGGAGGGATCCCAGCTTTTCCCCGACAACTGGCTGTATATCAATGACCCAACAGTGCAGGTTGGTCGGGTAACCAACTTTGCCAATTGGTCACCGGCTATGCTCCCCAACCGGGAACAAACCCCCTTGTGCTGTGAGTATTGGTGCAACTTTGGGGATCCCTTGTGGCAAGCCCCTGAGGAGGAATTGCTGGCTTTGGCTGAGAAGGAGCTACGCCAAATTGGCCTGCTGCAAGGCCAGAAGATCCGCGGCGGCTTTGTGGTGCGCCTACCCTGCACCTATCCCATCTACGCCGGCAGCTACAAAGAAGATCTAGCCATTTTGCAGAGGTATCTTGGCCAGTTTGAAAACTTGCAACTGGTGGGTCGCTACGGCTCGTTTAAGTACAACAACCAGGATCACAGCTTGCTGATGGGCCTATTGGCGGCGGAAAACGTCCTCCGCCCCGGCAGCCACGATCTCTGGCAGGTGAACTCCGATGACGATTACCAAGAAGAGATCAAAGTGCCACCCCCACCTGCGAAGGTCCGGCGATGAGCTTCTCTCTTAGCCATCTGTTGCGGCAAAGCCGGCAGCGTCTTGCCCCTTTCTCTATCCAGGTTCTGCTGCCAAGCTTAGCCTTGACAGGGTTGCAGATCTTCTTAATCTCCCTTTGGAGCCAGGAGGATGACTATGCTTCCATCTTCAAGGGTTTAACCCAGTGGGATAGCCATTGGTATTTGGGGATTGTGCGGCAGGGCTATCAGTTTGTCGGCTTTGACAAGATTGCCTACGAGCAGAGCAATGTGGCCTTCTTTCCTGGCTACCCTCTGGCCGTTATTGCCCTCAGCCGCTTGTTGCGGGTTGAGCCTGAGTTAGGGCTTTACCTGACCGCCCAGCTCTTTTGCTGGCTGATGTGGGTTTATCTCCTTCTACTTTACCGTCTCTGGCAGATTCCCTTGCTTTGGCAAGTCCTGGCAAGTTTGATGATCTTGGTCTATCCCAGCAGCTTTTACCTTGTCGTGGGCTACAGCGAGTCCCTCTTTACGGCCAGCTTGTTGGGTTTTTTCTATTGGTCGGCCCACTTGAATTCAATGAGGTCAGGGCTCCTAGCCGGGATCCACGGTTTGGTGATGAGTGCCACCCGCATTGTGGGTTTGCCGGTGGCGCTGGTTCCTCTGCTGCGGCT